>NZ_JBEYZX010000006.1:0-235784 GCF_040646255.1 Streptomyces sp. NPDC046203
GCCCGCCATGATGGCGATCCTCATGTGGATTTTCACGGGCCCCGCGCGGGCGGCCGCGATCGGCGTCTTCTCGGCCTCGGCCGGGGTCGGAATGGCGGCAGGACCGGTACTGGCCGGATTCCTGCTCGACCATTTCTGGTGGGGATCGGTCTTTCTGGTCAATGTCCCGGTCGTGGTCGTGGCACTGGTCGGGCTCGCCGTACTGGTTCCGAATTTCCGCAGCCCCGCCCGGCGGCCACTGGACCCGGCGGGAATGCTGCTGTCGGCCGGTGGGCTGGTGACGCTGGCTTACGGGCTGATCCGGGCCGGGCAGGTGGCCGAGTGGAGTCGTATCGACGTCTGGGCGCCGATCGCCGCCGGTCTGGTTCTGCTGGCCGTCTTCGTGATCGTCGAAATGCGCGTCAAAGCGCCCGGTTTTGATCCGCGGCTTCTCGCCCGGCGGGTATTCGGCGGCGGGAATCTGGCGCTCGGACTGCTGCTCTTCGGTGTCGCCGCCATCACCTTCCTCAACGCCTTCTATCTGCAAGGCGCGCTCGGATTCACGCCGATGCGGGCGGGCCTGGCCACCATCCCGACCGCACTCGGCGCGCTCGCGGCGGCCCCTCTCGCCGCCCGTCTGGTCCGCCGCCTGTCGCTGCGCCGTGTCGCCGTGCCGGCGCTGGTCGTGGCCGGGCTGAGCATGGGCGGCTACGGGTTCCTCGGCCTCCAGACTCCCCTCCTCTGGATCGAGTTCCTCCTGCTGATCCAGGGGCTTTCGGTCGGCATGGCGATCGGGCCCGTGACGGCCGCGCTGATCGGCGACCTGTCGCTGGAGCAGGCCGGTGCGGGATCGGCGGTCACCAACACCGTGCGGCAGACGGGCAGCGTGATCGGCATCGCGGTGGGTGGCACGATCATGTCGCTCGTGTACCGGCGCGCGATCGAACCTTCGCTGGCGGGCATGCCCGCCCCGGTCCGGGACCAGGCACGCGTCTCCGCCGAACAGGCCCGCCACGCCGCCACCGCCCTCCACCGGCCCGCTCTCGCGCGGGCGGCCGACGACGCGTTTCTTCACGCCATGCATGTGGGTGCGGGCTGGATCGCGGCCGTGGCCCTGCTCGGGGCGGTGGTGCTGCTGATGGCGTTGCCCGCCGGGGGAGGGGAGAAGAGGCCGGTACGGGAGACGGAAGCGGAGCCGGAGCCGACATCGGCACCGGAGCCGGAGCCGACATCGGCACCGGAGCCGGCATCGGCATCGGCATCGGCACCGGAGCCGGGCCGCGAAGAGGCCGGCGTTCCGGAAGGCGGGGAACTTCGCGAGCGGGAGGTCGGCACCCCGGGCCGGGTGTGAGCCGAAGGCGCGGCGCGACCGCCCCTTCGAGATGACTCATCCATGGTGACTCATCCGAGGACCCGCCGGAACAACACGGTTGTTCCGGCGGCGCGTTGCCTCAGACCTGGACTCAGACCTGGACTCAGACCTGGACTCGGGCCTGCGCCTGGGCCTGCACCTGCGCCTGGAGCCTGTCCACGTACTCGGTGATGAGCGAGACGAACCGTGCCGGGTCCTCGAACGGCAGGCCGTGGCCGCCGGGCACGAGGAGGTAGTCGGCCCGCTGGAGGGCGGCGGCCAGTTCACGCTGGTGGTGGGGCGGGATGATCCGGTCGTCGGCGCTCGCCAGTACGAGCGTCGGCGCGGTGATCCGGCCGACCGCGTCCCGCAGGTCGACGCGGGCGTCGAGTTCTATCTGCCCGAGGACGCGTTCGTCGAGCATGGCCGTGAACCCCGCGGCCAGTTCGGCGAACTGCGCCTCGTCGAGGTGGTCGAGGAGCCCGGGCCCCATCGCGGTGAGGATCAACTGGCGGGCCAGGAGGGCCGGGTCGGTACGCAGCAGGCGCGCCCACAGGTCGAACATGAATGCTTCGCGCGGGCCCGTCCTGACCCATCCGGCGTGCAGGACGAGCGAGGTCACGGTCTCGGGGTGGCGGGCGGCCACGGCCGTGGCGACGACGGAGCCCATCGAGTGGCCGACGAGGTGGAACCGGTCCAGTCCGGCGGCCCGGGCGGTGGCGACGACGCGGTCGGCGAGCGAGTCCAGGTCGATGGGGCCGGGGTCGACGGGGGTGGCGCCGGCGCCGGGCAGGTTGGGGGCGACGACGGTGTACCGGTCACGTACCGCCTCGATGAGGGTTCCCCAGTTCCCGGCCGCGTCGGCGCCGGTGCCATGCAGCAGGACCAGGCCCGGGCCGGACCCGGCGGCGACGTGATCAAGCGGTGCGGGGCTGGTCATGGGGTGCCTCCATCAGTGGTGAGTGACTGAGCGACGCCAAGGTAGCAGAGGTCTGGCATGTGGCAGAACCCTGTTACATGCCAGAACGCGATCTGGTGGCGTACGATCGCCCTCATGGAGATGCCGGTCACGGAACGCCTCGGGCTGCACATCAAGCGCGTGGAACAGGAGCTGATGGCGGCCAAGCACGCGGCGCTCCGGCCGCTCGGACTCACGGTTCCGCAGTACGTCGTGCTGTACACGCTCGACGACAAGCCGGGCCTTTCCGCCGCCGCGCTCGCCCGTGCCTGCCTGGTCACCCCGCAGACCATCGCCACCGTGCTCGCCAACCTGGAGACGAAGGGCCTGATCACCCGCCGGCCGCACCCCTGGCACCGCAAGGTGACCGAGGTGCTCCTCACCGACGAGGGAAGCCGGCTGCTCGCGCAGGCCGACGCGAAGGCCGTCGCCATCGAACGACGGATCGCCGACGGCTTCAGCCCCGAGGAACGCGCGCAGCTGATCGACCTGCTGGCCCGTGCGTCGGGTCAGCTGGCGCTCGCGCCCGAGCGGGACTGACACCGCCGGTGGGCTGACACCGCCGGTGTGCTGACGTGCCGAGGGCCCGCCGGAACACCGGCGGGCCCTCGGCACGTCACCGGAGCGAGGGGCGATGTCGGCTCACCTTGACGGCAGCGCGTCCGTCCCGAGGGCTCCGGCCCGGATGGCGTCCCGCAGCACGCGGGCGATCTCCTCCGGCTTCAGGTCGATGCCGTCGATTCCCTCCACGGTCAGCGGGATCTCCTCCAGCGCGTATTCGCCGCGCCCCTCGGCGCTGAACTCGGGCCCGGTGCGGTCCTCGAAGGACCAGGTCGTGATGCGGGCGAGGTAGACGATCTGGCGCCCGGTGCCGGACTCCACCGTGTGGAGAAGGCGGACGATGTCGGCCTTCCCGGCGATCTCCTCGTGGATCTCCCGGTGCAGAGCGGCTTCCAGGGAGGCGTCGCTCGCTTCGACACCGCCGCCGGGCAGCACCCAGTAGGCGGGGATCCCGGGCTTGGTACGGCGGATGACCAGCATCGTGTCGTCAGGGGTAACGAGGACGGCACGGACTCGGTCCCTCATGTCGGTTTCTCTCCTTGCTGGTTGGCGGTCTCGGTGCAACAGCAAGTCGCCCTCGGCGAGGAGTCATCCCCGCGCGGGCCAGGCCAGGTCGGTTTCCACCGGCCGGCCGTAGTCCACGCCTTCGACTCCCCATCCGTAGAGTTCCCGGACCTGGCTCATGAACCACTCCGCGCCGGACCGTGCCTTGAGCAAGCCGCTGTCGGGGTCCTCCCAGAGCTCTCGCACCCGGGCCTGGACCTCGTCGTCGAGTTCCCAGCCGTCGAGGCGGATCCGGCCCGCGTCGTCGAGCCGCAGGGGTGTGCGGCCCTCCAACTGGTCCCACAGATCCATGGCCTGCCGGGCCGGGCTGAGAAACGCGTCGTCGCCCAGGACCGTGTGGAGGAAGGCGGTGTAGAGGGCGATGGACGGGATGGCGCTGGACGCCTGGGTCACGGCGGCACCGGCCACGACGGTGAAGGCCCGTCCTTCGGCCGCCCGTACCCCGGGCGAGGTGGCCAACTCCCGTGCGGTGGCCTCCAGATGCTCCTTGGCCGCGCCGATGGTGCCCTGCCGGTACACCGGCGCGGTGACCTCGGAACCGACGTACGTCAGTGCCACGGTGGTGAATCCGTCGGCGAGCAGCTCGCGCTCGTGCAGGGCGTCGACCCAGCGGGACCAGTCCGCACCGCCCATGACGGCGACCGTCGCCCGCTTCTCCTCATCGGTGCCGGGCTCCAGGCGGATCCGGGACACGGCGGGCTCGGCGCCCGAGAAGTCGAGCGCGGGGGCCTCGTAGGCGGCTGTGAGCGGCTTGATCACGGAGTGGTGGGTGACGCCGGTCGCCGGGTCGGTCCGGCGTGGGGAGGCGAGGCTGTAGATCAGGTAGTCGACGGACCCGTAGTGCTGGGCCAGCGTGTCCAGTACCTCCGCCTTTCCCGCGTCGGAGAAGGCGTCGGTGTTGACGAAGCGGACGTCGTGTCCGGCCTCGCGGGCGAGGTCGGCGACGGCCCCGGTGCGGTACCAG
This sequence comes from Streptomyces sp. NPDC046203, assembly GCF_040646255.1. NCBI lineage: Bacteria > Bacillati > Actinomycetota > Actinomycetes > Kitasatosporales > Streptomycetaceae > Streptomyces > Streptomyces sp. NPDC046203. The sequence continues at coordinate 4,378 of NZ_JBEYZX010000006.1, forward strand.
CCGGCCGTCGCGGTCCGCCGCCCGTTGTCCGCCCCCTCGAAGGCGACCCCCACGCCGCGGATCCCGTGCTGCCGCAGTCCGGCCAGGAGCGTGGCCAGGCCGTACCCGGCGGAGTGGCCCAGCACGAGCGCGACCGGCTCGCGGCCGTCGGTGCGCGCCGGGATCTCCTCCCACGTGCGGCGGACGGTGGCAGCGGCGCCCTCGGGGTGGGAGTTCACGAGGAGGAATCCCCGCTGCTTCGGCTCGATCTGGCGCGTGCTCATGGCGTGTCCGTTCCGCTCGGTACGAGGCGGGCGAGGAGCCCGCGCAGGTCCGCGATCGTGCGCGGGCGGCCGGTCTCCTCGTCCGGGATGGTGACGGACAGCCGCTGCTCCGGTTCGGCCACGAGTTCGGCCAGGGTCAGGCTGTCGATCCCGAAGTCCTGTTCCGGTCGCCCGTCTTCGGGGAGCGTATCGACGGCCCCGTCAGCGATCAGCGACAACGCGTCACGGAGATGCCGGTCAGTCCTTGTGCCCTCCGGCATTGACACCACCCCCTTACCGCCCGGTCGGAGCGTCGGCGCGCACGTGGTTGCCGCAGGCCGCCCGGGAGCTTGAGGCGTGGCGGAGGGACGACGGCGTCCAGGAGGTCATCCACCGCGCACGGGCCGGGCGTTGAGTACCCCCCTCCGGTTCACGGCGCGCCATTTGGGGTTACGGACGCGGTCAGCTCGCTTTGAGCGAGGTGATGAAGGGGGTCCATGCGGTGGCGGTGATGAGGAGGGCGGGGCCGTGGGGCTGCTTGGAGTCGCGGACGGGGACGAGGTCGGGGGAGGAGTCGTCCGCTACTTCGAGGCAGTTGCCGCCGGAGCTGTTGCTGTGGGTGCTCTTGCGCCAGGCGAAGTAGCCCTCGGCGATCTCGACGCAGTCGCCGCCCGAGCTGTTGCTGTAACTGCTCTTTCGCCAGGTCGCGGCAGTGAGGCCGGTGAGGATGTCTGCCATTTCGATCCCTTCCTCTCGCGGGCGTCGGCGTCCGTGCTCGTTCTCACCTCGCTCTGACGGAGGTGATGAAGGGGGTCCATGCGGTGGCGGTGATGAGGAGGACCGGGCCGTGGGGCCGCTTGGAGTCGCGGACGGGGACGAGGTCGGGGGAGGAGTCGTCCGCTACTTCGAGGCAGTTGCCGCCCGAGGTGTTGCTGTGGGTGCTCTTGCGCCAGGCGGTGTAGCCCTCGGCGACTTCGAGGCAATCGCCGCCGGAGGTGTTGCTGTGGGTGCTCTTGCGCCAGGTCGCGGTACTGAAGTCGATTAAGACGTAGGCCATTTCGACGTCTTCCTCCCGCTGATGTGGATGCCGCGCCCGGCGCGACCGTGTCAGCCCATCTTGAGGGAGAAGGTGAAGGGGTGCCAGACGCGAACGCCCTTTGAGCCAGGCTTACTTCACGTACTACGGGCCCTGCCGAGTCGGCAGGGCCCGCAATGTGCGGAAGAGCCGAGGAGGGCCGGGACCTGCCCCCGATGAGGGTGGTTCCGACCCGCCCCGGCTACCGTCCGGTGCCGCCCTGGCGAGGGCGGCCCGGTGTCACTTCAGGTGACGGGTGAAGAACCGGGCCCCGGCCTCGACTTCGAACTGCGGGACGCCGGTGTGCCCGCCGAGATTGGCGTGCAGCGTCTTCTCCTTGGAGCCGAAGGCGTCGTACAGGTTCAGGGACGCCTGGCGGTCGTTCCCCTCGTCGTCCCACTGGAGCAGAACCTGGAGCGGGATGGTGACCTCGCGGGCCTGGTGGAGCACGGCGTTGGGCACGAAGCTTCCGGCGAACAGGTTGGCCGCCGCGATGCGCGGATCGACGGCTGCCAGTCGGACACCGATGGAGATGATTCCTCCCTCGAACCCGACCCGGTCGCCGATCTCGGGCAGCGCGAGGAGGGCGTCCATGGCGGTCTGCCACTCCGGGACCGCCTTCGCGACGAGCGGCAGGATGAGCGGGTCGATGATCTCGTCGCCGACCGGCTCGCCGGCCTGCATGGCCCGGCGCAGGTTCGCTCGGGCCTGCTCGGCCTCTTCCCAACGGGGCCGTACGCCACTGCCGGGGAGTTCGATGGTCGCCGCCGCGAAGCCGAACTCCGCCGCGTAGTAGCGAGCCCGCGCCACAAGGCGGGGGTAGATCTTGTCCAGCCCGAGCGGGGGGTGGCCGATGAGGATCAGCGGCGCCGGAGCGGACGCGGACGCGGATGCGGGCGTCCACAGGATGCCGGGGATCTCGCCAAGCGTGAATGCGCGTTCGAGGACACCGTCGTCAAAACGCTGCTCAGAAGTGAAGTCCATGGTCGTGCCTTTCGGGAGTGCTCTTGAATGGCGCTCCCGGACGACCTATCGCCCGACCGTGACCCCGGAGGGGAGCACCCATGTCGAAACTGCGTTCACGGGTACCACCTCCTTGTTCTCTCGCACGGCCTCGCGAAAGGTAGCAGCGACGGCCGTGGACCACCAACAGGTTTTCGCGGGGGGTGAGGCGAGGGTGTGGGCGCGGGCTCCGTGGCCGGGTGCCACGGAGCCGGTACGCGACCCAGGCCGTCTGCCGTGACCTTGTTCAGCCCGCCTTGACGGAGGTGATGAACGGGGCCCAAGCGGCGGCGGCGATGAGGAGGACGGGGCCGTGGGGCTGCTTGGAGTCGCGGACGGGGACGAGGTCGGGGGACGCGTCGTCCGCGACTTCGAGGCAGTTGCCGCCCGAGGTATTGCTGTAGCTGCTCTTACGCCAGGTCGCGGCGCTGAAGTCGATCTGGGTGCTTGCCATTTCGGAATTCCTCTGCCGCATCTTCGATGAGGGCCAGGGACGCGTCCAGCGGCATGGCAGCGGCCCTCAGCAGATCGTACGACCTCCGGTACTGCTTTACGAGGCGCGGATCGTCGACGGTGTGGCCGTGGTGTTGGCTTTCCACGTAGACGAGCGGTGGCGCGTCGTTGAAGTCGAGGAGCATGGCGTTGCCCAGCATCAGGGGGTGCGGCCCGGAGTTCCACGGAAGGATCTGCGCAAACACGCGACCGCGCTTGACGAGGGCGGCGATGTGGTCGAGCTGTTCCGCCATCTCGGGGCCGGGCATGACTGACAGCCGCACCAGGGACTCGTGGAGAACGACCGCGTACTCGGGCTTCCCGTGGTCTTTCGCGAAGAGTTCGGCTCGTGCAAGACGACCCGTGATCTTCGTTTCGATCTGCTCGGGAAGCTCCGGCGTCCACTCTCCACGGAACAGGGCGCGCATGTACGGGGCTGTCTGAAGCAGCCCAGGAAGGGCGGTCGGCGCCCACTCCCCGATTGTCGTCGCGCGCTGCTCAGCCTCCAGCACCCGCCCGAAGTAAGGCGTATGCCCCTTCAGACGCGCCTCGCGGGCCTCCCCACACCGCCGTTCGAAGAAGCCGTCCGTCCCCAGCCGACGATCCACGTGCCGGGCGAGGTCGACGGGCATGCTTCGCTTGCCGTGTTCGATCTCGCTCAGGAACGTGATGCCGTAGAAGCTGCCTTCGACCAGCCTCTCCAGGGTCAGGCCGGCCTCCTCCCTCTTGTAGCGCAGCTCTTTCCCGTAGAACTGCGGGACTCCAGCCGAACCGTCGATCTCTTTGCGCGTAGCCACCGGTGACCGCCTTTCGCACCGTATGTCGTGGAGCGGGAAACGCTTCCAAGGTAGAGGTCAAGACAGCAGGCTGTGAGGCGTTCGTCACACGACGCAACGAAAGGTGATCTGACCCTCATGGTCGAAGAAAACGAAGACACCCAGGCCCACGTTGAGGTACTGGGCGCCGCGCTCGCCGCGCACGGCATCACGCTTCCCTCCCTCGGGGTGGACGTCGTCACCCTCGCGGGGACGGCCGTGCGGCCGCCGCTCGTCGCGCTCGGCAACTGCACGGTCGGGAACGCGCGGCGGCTCACCGAGGCGCTGAAGAAGGCGGCGGACGGATGATGCTGCCCTTCGCGGTCGAACTTCTCGCGCTGCCCAAGGCGGTGGGGGAGGTGCGGCGGATGTTCGAGGGGGACGATGTGCGGCTGTGCGTCAGCGAGTTGCTGACCAACGTCATCCGGCACGTGGGGGAGGGGACCCCGGTCACCGTGCGGGCGGTGGCGTCGCCCACCGGGCGGCTGCGGGTCGGGGTGAGCGACCCCGACCCCCGGGCCTGGCCGATACTGCGCGAGGCGACGGCGGGGGCCGAGTCGGGGCGGGGGCTGGCGCTGGTGGACGCGGTGGCCCTGCAATGGGGGGTCGAGCAGGGGCCGTCCGGGAAGACGGTGTGGTGCGAGCTGGGCGCCCCGGTGGGGGTACGGGAACCGGCCCGGTGAAGAGGAGAGCCCGGGCTCAGTCGATGTGGACGATCTGGAACGCCTCCGCCATCCGGCCCGCCGGCAGGCCGCCCGCCACCGCGTGTTCGGTGAGCCAGTCGCGCAACAGGCCGGCCAGGTCGTCGAAGTGGGCGGTCTGCGAGGTGTGGATGCGCAGGGCCTCGACCTTGCGGTCGAAGACGGGGGTGACGTCCACGTACTGGTTCGGGGTCGGCCCGGTCATCAGCCACAACTCGTGGACGATCCAGGGCTCCAGGCCCTCCTGCTTGAGCAGTTCGGGGTGGGCGAAGGGGTTGCGGGCCTCGGGATAGATGGCGCGCAGCGAGGCGTCGCCGACGGCGCGGTGGTCGGGGTGGAGGTCGGCGACGCGGGCCCAGTTGATCTCGGGGGACGGGATGATCATGCGCTGCGGCCGCACCTCGCGGATCACCCGGCACAGATCGCGGCGCAGGTCGACGCTCGCCTCCACGAAGCTGTCGGGGTAGCCGAGGAAGCGGACGTCGGCGACGCCGCTGGCCTTCGCGGAGTGGACCTGTTCGGCGCGGCGCAGGTCGGCCATGGCCTGGCGGGGGAGCCGGGGGTCGTAACCGCCGGCGTCGCCGTCGGTCACGATGCAGTACGTGACCCGGGTGCCCCGTGCGATCCACTGCATGACGGTGCCGCTCACGCAGAACTCGATGTCGTCCGGGTGGGCTGCCACCACCAGCAGGGACTCGGGTGCGGAACGGATCGTCGGGTCGAGCGCGAAGTCCTCCATGAGGCCAGCCTGTTGGGGCCCCGGGGGCCTCGCAAGGTCATCTCGCTGGCGTGAACCGGACATGGCACTTACGCGCCATCCAAAAACTTGGTACATTCAAATTATTGGTTTCGGCGCGTGAGTGTGGGAACGGAACAGAGATCCGGAGGCGACCGGCATGTGCAGGATCCTCGGCTCCTTCGCCGCGGGGGCGGACCGCCCGGACCCGGCCGAACTCGCGGCGGTCTCCGCCCGCCAGCGGCACGGTGGCCCGGACGAGCACCACATCCTCAGCGGCCCCGGCTGGTCGCTCGGCTGCGACCGGCTCGCGGTCACCGACCCGTGCGGCGGCCACCAGCCCTACCGGCTGCCGCATCTCCCCGGCATCCTCGCCGTCCTCAACGGCGAGATCTACAACCATGATTCGCTGCGGCGCACGCTCTCCGCCCGCGGCCACCGCTTCCCCGACCGGTGTGACGGCACCCTGCTGCCCGCGCTGTACGCGGAGTACGGCCCGGCGTTCGCCGAGCACTTGGACGGCATGTTCGCGGTCGCCGTCCTCGATCTGCGCCCCGGCCACACCCAACTCGTGCTGGCCGTCGACGACATGGGTATGAAGCCGGTCCACGTCCACCACGATCCGCGTGACGGCTCCACCCGTTTCGCCTCCGAGATCCCCGCGCTGCTCGCGTTCGAGGGCGTGCGGATCGCCCCGCGCGAGGACGCGCTCGACAGCGTGCTCGCCACCCGTACCCCGTACACCGCGCAGACCGCCCTCGACGGCATCACCGTCCTGCCGCCCGGCGCGACGGCCGTCGTCCGGCCCGGCCGCGCGCCCGTCGTCCGGCGCCGCGCCCCGCACACCGCGCCCCGGCCGGCCGGCGACACCCAGGACGTACTGCGGCACGAGGTACGCCGGCTTGCCACCGCCGATATGCCGGTGTGCGTGGTGACGAGCGGCGGTCTCGACTCCGGTCTGGTCACGGCGCTGGCCGCCGAGTACGCCCGCGAGACCGACGCCCCGCCGCTGCACTCCTTCCATCTCACCTACCGGGGGAAGTGGCCCGACTCCGAGGCGGTGTACGCCCGTTCGGTGGCCCGCCGGGCCCGTACGGTGCACCACGAGGTGGTCATCGCACCCTCCGAGATCCCCTCGCTGCTCACCCGGACCGTGCGCCACCTCGGGCAGCCGAACGCCGACCCGATCGCGCTCTCCACCTACGCCCTCTTCCGGGCCGTCCGGCAGAGCGGCTTCACGGTCGCGCTGACCGGGGACGGGGCGGACGAACTCTTCGGCGGGTACGACCGGATGCGGGCGGCCGTCGCCGCGCCGCCCGGCCTCGACTGGGCGGGCGCCTACGCGGACGCGCTGTCGGCGGCGCCCCGGCTGCTGCGCGAGCACCTGTACACCCCGGGGTACGCCGCCTACATCGCCGAACAGGGCTCGGCGGCCGACCGGATCGAGCAGGAACTGCGGTCGGCGGAGGCGGCGGGGACCGACCGGGCCACGGCGGCGAGCGCGTTCGAGACCCGGTGGCGGCTGCCCGCGTACCACCTGCGGCGCGTCGACCATCTGTCGATGGCGTGGGCGGTGGAGGCCCGGATGCCGTTCTGTCAGCCGTCCGTCGTCGCGCACGCGCGGCAGCTGCCCGCCGAGGCGCGGCACGGGAAGCGGGCTTTGTACGAGGCCGGCGCGGAGCTGCTGCCGGCCGCGGTGCTGAACCGGCCCAAGCAGCCGTTCACCCTGCCCATCGCCGCCATGATCGCGCCCGGCGGTCCGCTCCTCGAACCCGTACGCGAACTCCTCTCGCCCGCCCGCCTCGTACTCGGCGGCAAGGTGCGCGCGGACCGGGTCCAACGGCTCCTCGAACGGCACCTGGCCCGCCCGAACCAGCACGCCGCGCTCACCCTGTGGGCGCTGGCCGTCCACGAGCTGTGGACGGAGGTCGTGCAGGGCATGCGGATCCCGGTGGGCTGTGCTGCCTGAGCCGCGCCACCCGCCCCGGGGAGGTACGGACGGCGGCGGTACGGACGGGTGCGGTACGGACGGGTGCGGTACGGAGGGGAGCGTCGCGGTCGCGGACCGGGACGGCCTGCTCGCGGCCTGGGACTGGAACGCGGACGGGGGCGCGGGCGGTACGTTCGAGAGCGGCCCGGTCGGGTCCGTCACCGGCTACGTCGTCCGCGCCGACGACGCCCCCGGGCCCACCCTCGTCCTGCCCCTCGACCACCTCCCCGCCGGCGCCCTCGCCCTGGCCGGTGAGCTGGCCGGGCTGCGCCGGGCGCTCGCCCGCACCCCGTACCGCGACCTCAACAAGATCGCGGTGTACGGGAGTTCGGCGCACCCTGGAGTCGACCTGGACTACCGGTTCGTGCAGGCCCTGCCCGATGGAAGCTTCGACTTCCGGACCGGCTGCGGGCACTCGCTCCTCGCCTGCGTCGTCGCGGATCAGCAGATCGAGGGGCGGCGACCGGGACCCGGGCCGGGCCGCCGCCCCGGGCCGGGAGCGGGCCCCGTCACCGTGCGCGCCCTGACGACCGGCGACACCATCCGCGTCCTCCCGCAGGGCACCGCCGGGGCCCCGCTGGACATGCCCCCGCTGGACGTGCCCCCGCAGGGCACCGCCGGGGCCCCGCCGGCGCCGGACGGCGCGTACACCCTGGACTTCCTGCGCCCGCCCACCGCCCCCGGCACGCTCCCCACCGGCCGCCCGGTCGACGTGATCGACGGGGTGCCGGTGTCGATCGTGCGCTACGGCAATCCGTACGTGTTCGTGGACGCCCGCCACCTCCCGCCCGCCGACCCGCCCCGCCGCGCCCGCATGCTCCAACTCCGGGCCCAGGCAGCCAGCTTGCTCGGCTACGCGCCCTGGTCCCCGCTCGCGCCACTGCCCAAGATCGCGACCTTCTCCCGTACCCCCGACGGCACTGGCCTGGCCGTCCGCGCGCTCACCGTCGGCGGCTGGCATCCTCGGCTCGCGCTCACCGGGGCGGCGGCGCTCGCCGCCGCCGGGGCGCTGGCCGGGACGGTCGTGCCGGGGCCCGTCGGGGCCGTCACGACGCCCGGCGGGCCGGTCAGGGTGTCGGCCGCGCCCGACCGCGTACGGGTGCACGACAAGCGGGCCCGCCCGATCGCCCGGCTCGACCTGCCGTGGCGTATCCACGCAACGGCGTGAACGCGCACCCGTGAGACCCCTGTTGGTCCTGATTCCTCTGTCAGGCTGGCATGCGACCGGCGACGCCAGCCCGACCACCGGCAACGTCCGGCATCCGGCATCCGATTCCGTGGATCCATGATCCGTGGGGGGAGATCAGGCACCCATGTCATTCGAGAATCTGCGGGTCGTCGTGACCGGGGCGTCCCGTTACTTCGGCCGTTCGCTCGCCATCGGATTCGCCCATCTCGGGGCCGAGGTCTACGTCTCGGCACGGACGGTCGAAGCCGCCGAACGCACGCGTACGGAAGTCATGGGTTCGGCCCGCGACCGCATCCACGCGTTCGGCTGCGACCTGAGCAGGCCCGCCGAGATCAGGGAGTTCGCCGCCCAGGTAGGCGAACACACGGACCATGTCGACCTGTTGGTCAACAACGGCGCCCGCTGGCTCGACGGTATGGACCTGGAGTCCGCCAGCGACGAGTCGATCGTCGAGACCATCGAGTCGACGGCCGGCGGCACCGTCCTCATGGTCAAGCACTTCCTGCCGCTGCTGCGCCGCTCGGCGCGGCCGGACATCGTCAACATGGTCGCGGTGCGGGACGCCGAGGGGGCGTCCGCCGCCACCGCGTCCGTCGCGCACGAGGCCTTCTGGACGGCGAAGTCGGCCCAGGCGGGCTTCGCCGACATCCTCTCCCGCCGGCTGCGGCCGAGCGGCGTGCGGGTGTTCTCGCTCTACCCGCCCGATTTCTCCACCTCCGATCCGCGTTTCGCGGAATGGGAGGGCGTGAAGACGGACGGCCTGGCGCCCGACGAAAAGCTCACGACGCAGGCGCTGTTCGAGTGCGTCGTCTACGCCGTCGAGCAGCCACGCGACTGTTTCATCCGCTCCTTCCACTTCGAACCTCGCTGAAGCACCACCGCACGCCAGCGTCAAGGAGGTCCCATGAACACCCCCGTATGGATCACCGCGACCCCTCCGGCCACCCACGGCGAACTGCACATCGGCCACCTCGCCGGCCCGTACGTCGCGGCCGACGTCCTCACCCGTTTCCTGCGCGCGGACGGCGAGGCCGTCCGGTTCACGACCGGCACCGCCGACCACGCCGGCTCCGTCGAGGTCCGCGCGCTGCGCCACCACCGCAAGCCCGAGGAGGTCGCCGAGGGCTACCGCGCGGCGATGGTCGCGGACTGGCAGCGCGCCGGAGTCGAGTTCGACCACATCGTCGGACCGCGCAAGGACCGGGGCTACGGACGCTGGGTGCGGGACCTGTTCAGCCGGCTGTACGCGCGGGGCGTGATCGCGCCGCGCACCCGGCTCCTGCCGTACTGCGAACCGTGCGAACGCTGGCTGCACGGCGCCCACGCCACCGGCACCTGCCCGCACTGCGGCGCGGTCAGCGACGCCGGCATGTGCCACGAGTGCGCGCGTCCCAACGACGGCGGCGACCTGCTCGCGCCGCGCTGCGCGATCTGCGACACCCCCGCCGTGGCGAAGCGCTGCCGCCGGCTCTACATTCCGCTGGAGCCGTTCCGTGACCAGCTGTCGAGCTACTGGAACATGGTCGAACTGCCGCCCCGACTCGCCGCGTTGTGCGAGTCGCTGGTGGAGGACGGGCTGCCGGACATCGCGGTCGGCCACCCCGCGAGCTGGGGCCTGACCGTTCCCGTCGAGGGCTTCCCGGAGCACCGGATCGACGCCTGCTTCGAGACCGCCGCGATGCACCTCTTCGGCTACGACGTCACCGGCCCGCTGCCGCGCCGCGCCCTGCACTTCTCCGGCTTCGGGCACTCCTTCTGCCACGCCGTCCTGCTGCCGGTGCTGCTGCTCGCCCAAGACGTCAAGCTGCCGCAGGAGTTCGACGTCAACGAGTCGTACGTGGTGGAGGAGGGCGTCGGCGAGGGCCATGTGTGGGCGCTCGACCTGCTCACCGAGTACGGCTCCGACAGCCTGCGCCGCCATGTCCTCCAGACCCGCCCGCACGGCCGGCGCACCGTCTTCCAGCGCGACCGGCTCGTCGCCGCCCGCCAGGAGCTCGACGAGAACTGGAACGGCTGGCTGGGCCGGCTGTTCGCCGCCGTCCGCGAGGAGTGCGACGGGCGCGCCCCGCAGGCGCTGCCCGGCGGCACCGGCTGGCACGTCCTGGAACGGCGGCTGCGGCGGGGGATCGAGGATCTGCGCGAGGCGTACGGCCCGGACGCCTTCGACCCGAGGCGCGCGGTCGCGATCCTCGACGAGATGGTCCGCTCGGTGGCCGACTTCGGCTACGTCAACGCGCACGAACGCTGCCGGCCGACGACCGAATGTGGTCATCACCGGGCGCTCGCCGCCCAGTTGGCGGTCGCCTCGGCCCTCGCGGCCTGGGCGCGGCCGGTGATGCCGGAGGGCGCGGACCGGTTGGCCGCGGCGCTCCAGGCGGAGCCGGGACGGCCGGTGGACTGGTCGTCGCTGCTGCCGCCGGCGGCGGGGACGCGGCTCGCGCCGCCGTCGGGGCCGGTTTTCGGGTTCTAGCCGGTCCTTTACGCGGGTGCCGACTTCTAAGCCGCTAAGAAGTCGCGTACTTCGAGCCCCTGTTGGAGCGGCGCCACGACGCACGACCCGTACCGCACTACACGCACCGCACCGCGGGCCTCGGGTCCCGGGTCCGGGCCTCGGGGGAAGAGCCGCCCCCGGGGTCCGCCCGTATCCCCACCCGTACGTCCGCGCATCCCCGTAACGCCCGCACCTCACCCGTAACGCCTGCACCTCACCCATGCCGCCCGTACCCGACCCGTACCGCCCGTACTGCCTGCCCCACCCGCACCTCCTGTTCCGCCGTCCGCACACCGCCGCCGGTCCCCACCCGTCGCGCGTCCGCCCGCCCCGCGCGGGGGCGCGCGGCCCTCCCCACAGGAGTTCCCCGTGTCCCCGCTCCCCCTGCGCGTCGCCATGCTCAGCGTCCACACCTCCCCGCTGCACCAGCCCGGCACCGGCGACGCCGGGGGGATGAACGTCTACATGGTCGAGCTGTCCCGGGCGCTCGCCGCCCACGGCGTCGAGGTCGACCTCTTCACCCGCTGCCGGGGCGAGGGGCTGCCCGGACTCGTGGAGTTGGTACCCGGCGTGCCCGGCGTACGGGTGCGGCATCTGGAGGCCGGGCCGCGCGAGGAGCTGCCCAAGGAGGCGATGCCCGACCTGGTGGTGGAGTTCTCGCTGGCCCTGCTCAAGGAGCGGCGCCGTTACGACCTCGTCCACTCGCACTACTGGCTGTCCGGGCAGGCGGGGCGGATCGCCGCCTTCGGCTGGGACGTCCCGCTGGTGCACACCGCGCACACCCTCGCCCTCGTGAAGAACGCCAGCCTCGCCGCCGGCGACACCCCCGAGCCGGAGGTACGGATCCACGGCGAGCGGCTGGTCACCGGCGACGCCGACCGGCTGATCGCCAACACGGACGACGAGGCCGACGCGCTGCGGCTGCTGTACGGCGCTGACCCGGCGCGGACCGAGGTGGTACGGCCGGGCGTGGCGCTCGATACCTTCTCGCCGGCCGACGGGCGGCGCGCGGCGCGGGCCCGGCTCGGGCTGCCCGAGGACGCCTTCATCCCGCTGTACGCGGGGCGGATCCAGCCGCTGAAGGGGCCCGACATTCTGGTGCGGGCGATCGACGAGCTGCTGCGGATGGCCCCTGACCTGCGCCGGAGGCTGATCGTGCCGGTGGTGGGCGGTCACTCGGGGGCGAGCCGGGCGGGGGAGATCGGGCGGCTCGCCGAGGAGCTGGACGTCGCCGATGTCCTGCTGCCGTGCCCGCCGGTGCCGCAGGCCCGGCTCGCGGACTGGTACCGGGCCGCGGACGTGCTTGTGGTGCCCTCGCGCTCGGAGTCGTTCGGCCTGGTGGCGGCGGAGGCGCAGGCGTGCGGGACGCCGGTGCTCGCGGCCGGGGTGGGCGGGCTGTCGACGGCGGTGTGGGACGGGGTGACGGGGATGCTGGTACGGGGCCACGACCCGGTGGAGTACGCGCGCCGGCTGCTGTGGCTGGCCCGCAACCCTCGGGCGGTACGGACGATGGGGGACGCGGCGGTGCGGCACGCGTCGGGGATGAGCTGGCGCACCTCGGCCGCGCGGACGGTCGAGGTCTACGAGCGGACGCTGGCGGGACGGCGGGAGCGGTACGCGCGGGGGGTGGGGCAAGGGCGGCGGCACGCCCCTGCCCCGCCGGCCTCTCTCTCCTGGAGGAACGAGAAGGCCGTAGTGCGAGCCTAGCATTTCTTTTGGTCTAGCCAAAGGTTGGAAGGGGATCGGGTTGTGCTCGACTCCCTTCAGGGGGAGTGGTGTTGGGGTGAGGGTGGCGGTACGGCCACTCCGCGGCCCGGTCGCCTTCGTCGCCGCGATCGGGCCGGGGCGCATTCCTCCCGGGAGGTCCGGCAACCGGCCGATTGGCATATTCGATTCGCGGCGGTGAGGGTGAAGGGGAGAGTGAAAAGGGCTTATTCATAAGCGAGTTCGCTTGGGCGGGACGCCCGGCGTTGTCCTCAGTCGATCCAGCCCATACGGACGGCCCGCACACCCGCCTCGAATCGGGTCGACGCGCCCAGTTCCTGCATCAGATCGGAGAGGATCCGGCTCACCGTACGCAGGGAGACGCCGAGACCTCGGGCGATCTTCTCGTCCTTCATGCCGGAGGCGAGCATGCGCAGCGCCGCCCGCTGCTGCTCCGAGAGGCCGTCGCCGCCCCGGTCGGGGATCCCCGTGCCCCCGAACGGCGTCGCCGCGTGCCAGCAGTACTCGTACAGGTGGAGGAACGAGCGGACCAGAAGCGGGCCCCGGGCCAGGATCGCGCCCTCGCGGGGCGCCTCGGGGTGCAGCGGAACGAGCGCGAACCGCTCGTCGGCGATGACCATGTTCATCGGGATGACCGGTGCTATCCGCACCTCGACCCCCAACCGGGCGCGCTCCCGGAGGACTTCGGCGATGTGCGGCCGGGTCGCGTCCTCGGCCTCGTACATCACCCGGATCCGTACCCCGTGCTTCCGGCGCCGCCGGTCCCGCTCAAGGAGCCGCTCCGGTACCTCCCGGCTGGGCCCGGCCGGGTGCATCGAGCAGGCGTGTTCCCGGGTGGTGTCGGTGAAGTCCTCCAGCGTCTGCTGGATGCGGCGGTAGTCGGTGATCACCTCGAAGACCGTCTCGTGCCGGGGCCGCGCGCCGCTCTTCAGGAAGCCGCCCGCCAGGGTCTCCAGCGCGCCGTACGCCCGGTCGGCCTCCGCCAAGTGGGCGCGCAGCCGCTCCCGTTCGCGGTCGAGCAGCCGGAGCAGGGCGATCTCCGGGTCGACGGCGGCCACCGTGTCCGCGTCCGGCCGCCAGGTGGCGTCGCGCAGATCGCCGATCGGGGCGTGCGCGCTGCCCGTCGGCACGATGAGCCCGAGGGAGATCAGCTCCGCCCGGCACCGTTCGTAGTCCTCGGGGGAGATCCCCGCCTGGGCGCATGCCTCGGCGAATCCCGACACCCCGCGCGCCCTTAACTCCTGGTAGAGGGTGACGAGTCGCTGGTCGTCCAGGTTTCCCGCGCCGCTGTCGGTCACGCTCACGATCACGCTCATGGAGTGGTCCCCCTCGCCCCTCGTGCTTCCCCGACCCTCGCGACGGCCCTCGCGACGACCCTTGTGCTGTGGCTGTGGCTGTGGCAGTCGCTGTTGCCGGCCGGCCGGAGCGCGCCCCGGGCGGATCCGGACCGTCAGGCTAATCCTTGTGCGGGGCGGGGGAGTCGTCCGGGAGGGGTGGGTGGGCCCGTCATCCGGGTCCCGTCAATCGACCCCCGTGGCTCCTCTGCGACTTTCCCAACTTCCCTCATTTGTCTTCGCATTGACGCACTCGCGCCATGGCGGGACCACGCATCGCTATTCTCTGGATCGGGTAGTGGAGCGTCGACAGAATTGGGAGGCCTTCAGGGAGAGTCCGGCGGCACGGACCCCCGAAGGAAGGCGCATTCGCACCCCCACTCCTGGAGGAACCATGTCAGTCGCGTACGTATTCGGAACCCGCCGGGCCGCTCGCCGGTCCACCGGCGCGTCGATGGCCCCCTCGGCCGTCGTGACGCATCCGGCCCTGGTCAACCGTGGTGGCGGGGTGCTGGCCGGGACGCCGGCCAGGGTGCGCGCCGGGGCGCGGTGGCAGTCCGGCGAGGGGGACGACTGGCCGGCCCCGCGGGCCGCGCTGCTCCGCGCCGGCTGACGTACCCCTTCGGCCGCTCAGGAAAAGGAATTCCCCGCGATCATTCCCTCGTGATCGCGGGGAATTCTCATGCCCGGGCACCCCTTCGTTTTCTTTCCGAGGTGGATGAATGGGCTTTGGCGTAAAGGGTGTTCAGTCGAGCCAGCCCAGGCGCACCGCGCGCACCCCGGCCTCGAAACGGCTGCCGGCCCCGAGTTCCTGCATGACCTCGGAGATCAGCCGGCTGACCGTGCGCAGTGAGACCCCGAGGTGCCGGGCGATCCGTTCGTCCTTCATGCCGTCGGCGAGCAGCCGCAGCGCGTTCCGCTGCTGCCCCGAGAGGCCGTCCCCGCCCCGTTCCGGCGCCACGTCGTCCCCGAACGGCGCCGCCGTGTGCCAACAGTGCTCGTAGAGGCTCAGGAACCCCCGCACCAGCACGGGCCCACTGGCCAGGATCGCCCCCTCGCCCGGCGCGTCCGGTCGGAGCGGGAGCAACGCGTACTGGTCGTCGGCGATCACCATCGTGAGCGGCAACTCCGGCGCCACGCGGACCTCGACGCCCAACTCCGCCCGCCGGTTGAGGACGTCCGCCGACTCCGGAAGGGTGGCGTCCCGACTGCGGTAGATGGCACGGATCCGCATCCCCTGATCCAGCTTGCGGCGGTCGCGCCGCAGGATCCGCTCGGGGTCCTGCCGGGCCGGGCCGGTCGGATACATCGAGCAGGAATTCTGCTGGGTGGCGTCGATGATGTCCTCCAGCGCCTGCTGGATGCGGCGGTAGTCGGTGATCGCCTCGACCTGGATCGGGGCACCGGCCAGCGACCCCGGCCGCAGCAGGGTCGCCGCCAGCGTCTCCAGGGTGCTGTACGCCCGGTCCGCCTCCGCCAGATGCTCCCGGAGCCGCGCCCGCTCCCGGTCGATGGCGCGCAGGAGCGCGATCTCGGGACCGACCGAGGCGACCGTGTCGGTGTCCGGCCGCCACACGACGTCCTGGGGCGCCGGGTGGGCCGCGTGGGTCCCGGAGGTGGGGACGATCAGCCCGAGGGCGACCAGTTCGGCGCGCGAGCGCTCGTACTCCTCGGGCGTGAACCCGAACGAGGTCGCCACCTCCGCGAAGTCCGACACCCCGCGCCGGCGCAGTTCCTGGTAGAGGGGCACCAGACGGCGGTCCGCCCCGCCGGCGCCCGTGCCCTCACCCGTCGTACTCGTGGCACTCATGGCGATGCTCCCCCGCTCGTCGTCGATCCGGTCCGGATATCGAAACCGTCAGATTACGCGGAGGACAAGGCCAGTTGCGTGGGGTGAGGTGAGGTGCGGGTGTGGATTCCGGTACGGGGGGAGGGGGTGCGGGGGTGGGTGGCGAGGGGTGGGGGCGCGGAGGGGGAGGGCGGTCAGGCCGGCTGGTCGGCCGGCTCGCCGTCCAGCAGGCCGAGTCGCGCCGCCTTCACTCCCGCCTCGAAGCGGCTGGCTGCGCCCAACTCCTGCATGACCTCGGAGATCAGCCGGCTGACCGTGCGCAGCGAGACCCCGAGATTGCGGGCCACCTGCTCGTCCTTCACTCCGGAGGCCAGCATCCGCAGCGCGGCCCGCTGTTGCTCGGTGAGCCCGTCGCCGCCGGTCTCCAGCGGCTCCTCCTCGCCGTACGGGGTGGCCGCCTGCCAGCAGTACGCGTACAGGGCGCGGTAGGAACGGACCAGGCCCGGCCCCCGGGCCAGGATCGCCGCCGACTCCGGATCGCGCGGATCGGTCGGCAGCAGCGCGAAGCTCTCGTCGGCGAGCACCATGTTCATCGGGACGACCGGCGACAGCCGGATCTCCACTCCGAGCGCCGAGCGTTCCGCCAAGTGCTGGCTCATCTCGGGTACTTGGGCGACCCGGTGGCTGTACATCGCCTGGACGGCGACGCCGCGCTCGATCTGCTCGCGGTCGCGGTCCAGTTCGTACGCCATCTCCTCGCGCCGTACCGACCCCGTCAGCATCGACTGGACGGAGTTCCGTACGGACGTCGTCACCTCCGCCAGTTCGCGGCGCACCCGGGCCGGATCGTCGACGATCTCCACCGCGACCTCGGTGGCCGGCTCCAGACCGGCCCGCAGGAACGGTCCTGCCAAAGTCTCCAGCGTGGTCTGGGCGCGGCTGGTCTCGGCGAGCCGGTTCTCCAGGCGGTCGCGCTCGTGCTGGAGCAGCCGCAGCAGGGCGACATCCGGGGGGACCACGGTGGGGGCGGTCGCGGCGGCGGCCGGGGAAGCGGTCGGGCCGGCGGTCGGGTCGACGGGAGTGGCCGGGGCGGGGGGAGCGGTCGGGGCGGTCTGTTCGATCAGGCCCAGGGCCACCAACTCCGCGCGGCAGTGCTCCCGTTCGGCCTCCGTCAGCTCCAGCCGGGCGGCGGCGCCGTCGAATGTCTCACCCAGGGTGCCGCGGAGCTCCTGGTAGAGAGCGAGGGCCTGGTCGTCACCCATGCGTGCACCCGCGGAGGTTTTGGACACGGCGCAGCAGACTCCCCTCGGATCACGTCGATCCCGTTGAAACGCCCCGCTAGACCCTGCCACAGATTCGAACAGGCCGCACGGTGTTCAGGCGCTCTCAGCGCGTGGGCGTCTCCGCGGCGCAATCGGGGCACAGGCCCTTGAAAACCACCTCGGCGTCGCTGACCCGCCACTCCGGCAGGCTGTCGCGGGGCGGGGCGGGGGCGGTCGCCGTCACGTTCTCCACCCGGCCGCAGTACAGACACAGCGCGTGCTGGTGCGGCGGACCGGAGACCTCGAACACGGCGGGCATCCCGGGCCGGTCGAACTTGGTGACCAGACCCGTCTCCTGGAAATGCCGGAGCATCTCGTACACGGCC
This sequence comes from Streptomyces sp. NPDC046203, assembly GCF_040646255.1. Classification (NCBI taxonomy): domain Bacteria; kingdom Bacillati; phylum Actinomycetota; class Actinomycetes; order Kitasatosporales; family Streptomycetaceae; genus Streptomyces; species Streptomyces sp. NPDC046203. The sequence continues at coordinate 21,607 of NZ_JBEYZX010000006.1, forward strand.
TGGCTCGTCAGCGTCCCCAGGTGCTCACGCGCGGTCGCGGTGATCGCCTCGACATCGAGATGGCCGCCGGCGGCGAGGACCGTGAGCACCTCCAGGCGCGGTCCGGTGACTCGCAGGCCGACATCGCGCAGGCGCTGGATCACCGCCTCGCGGCCGGTCAGGTCTTCCACGACTGCCATGTTCTCCGCCCACCTGGTCGGCCCAAACCTTTGTCGGCATCGTACCGTCCGGCCGCCTTGGCCGTCAGCGACTGTCTCAGTCGTCTGTCCGGCATACGAGCAGAACGCTTTCCGTCCGCTCGTCGATCCGATGCCGCCGGCGGCCCTCGATATGAAGACCGGCCGCGTGCAGATCCGCCGCCAGCCAGTCACCGTCCACGATCCACTTCTCGGTGCTCTGCACCACCCGCTCGACCGACACCTTCCCGGTCCGCGTCGAGTAGTACGTGATCCGCTCGCGCATCGACGACAGATCGAAGTCCTGCCGCGCGACCACCCACTCGTCGATCCCGTCGAACCGGGGCACCTGGAAAGCCCAGGTCCGGCGCGGTTCCGCGATCAGACCGGACACCAGATGCGACGTGTAGTCGAGCGCGAGCGCTCCGCCCGCCCCCAGGTGCGAAGCGATCTCGCGCAGCAGCCGGGGCCGCGCGTGCGGCGCGACGGCGGAGACCATCGCGCCCGCGAGCAGCGCGAGCCGGTAGTCGCCCGCGAGCCGCAACTCCGTGAGGTCCGACCTGGTGGTCACGATCAGCTCGGCGACCTGCGGGCCGATGCGCCGGGCCCAGTTCTCGAGGCGCTCCAAGGCGGGGCCGTCCCGGTCCACGGCCTCCACGGCGAAGCCGTGCCGGGCGAACGGGACGGCGAGCCGCCCCGCGCCGGAGCCGAGATCGAGAACAGGGCCGCCGATGGACCGGGCGAGACCGAGGAACCGGACGATGTCGGCGCTGTGTGGGCCGAGGAGCGCGTCGCGGAGCCAGACCGAATCCTCGTCGCCGGCGGCGACCGACTCCAGACCGGGAAGAGTGTCGGGAGACAGCCGGACGCCCGCGCCGGGGGCGGGCAGTTCGAGGGGGAGGGGGGTGGGCAGGTGCGGGCGGTGGAAGGCGGTGCGGTTCGGGTGGGGGGTCTGGTGCGGGTGCGGGGTCTGGTGTGAGCTGGGGTGGGGGCTCGGTGGGGGGCTTTGGAGCGGGTGCGGGCTCTGGAGCGGGTGGGTGGTCGGGGGCGGGCACTCGTATCGGGACGGCAGGACCGGCGTGAGTACCGCGGGCACGAGTGGCACGGCAGACACGACGGGCAGGGAAGTGCCGCTTGATGTGTGCATCGCTCCTCCAGGGGCTCGCCGGTCCATGCCGTCCGGGCGGGGAACCCGTGCCGCCGGGATCACGCCGCTTGGACCATCGTGGACGGGGAGGGAAGGGGATTCCAGGGAATCGGGGGGCGTGAACACGCGATGGCGTGTCTCTGCCAGGCGCTGCGCGCTGCGGGTGGGTGCGGGGGGCGCTTGTGCGGGGCGCGCGGTGGGGTGCGGGGCGCGCGGTGGGGCGCGTGGTGCGGGGTGCGTGGTGGGGGCGCGAGGCGTGGGGCGCGGGTGCGGGGTGGTGCGCTGGGGGTTCGTGGGTGGGGCGCGTGGGCCGGTCCGGGGGCTCGTGTTCTGCACTGCATGATTTACGGCGCGGGTGACCTGTGCTGTGCGCGAGGCGTCTCTTTTCCCGCGCCACAAATCACGCTTTACGTTCCGAACACGACCCCCTCCCCGGCCCCCGCTCCCGCCGCCGTCTCGCGCGCACCACCCCGCCCCGCTGGGGTGGGAGGGGGAGGAGGGGGCGTCCCTTGGTGTTCTGGTGGGAGGGAGTGGGGGGGAGGGGAGGTGGGTGGGGGTGGTTGTTGTGGGGTGCGGCTGGGCGTTGTGGGGTTGTGGGGTAAGAGAATGGAAAGGGGAGGGAGGGTTGCTGTGGGGCCCTCTGCTAGATCACTCGGCTGAGGCGGATCGCCGTCAGACGGGTCGGTGGCAGTGGGGTGAAGCCCACGTGGGCGTAGAAGGGGAGTGCCGGGTCCTGGTCGCTGGCCAGGGTGACGCGTTGTTCTGTCGCGCCGAAGGCGCGCATGCGGGCGCTGGCCGCGGTGAGGAGGGCCTCGCCGATTCCGGTGCCTCGGGCGTCGGGGGTCACCGCGAGGGCGTAGACCTCGCCCTCGCCCGGGACGGGAACGCCGCCGGCGGCCACGCCGAGCAGCTCGTCGTCGGAGCCCGTGGCCACCAGCCAGCCGAGCCAGCCGGGGGCGCCGCCGGGAATTTCAATTTCGGCGCGGATGCGGGGAAGTGAGCATTGCGTGGAGACCAGGCGCCGGGTGGGGATTTCTCCGAGGATTTCGGTGTAGCTGTCCCGAATGGAGTCGGCGAGCAGTCTGGATATCTTCGTCGCCTCGGCGGCCTCCGCCCCTCGCACGTCGACCAGCTGCATTGGTTTTGTACCCTCCGACGTGCCGAGCCGAGCGCCAACTCCCCCACAATAGCCGGGAATTCGAGCAGGTGTGGCCGATGGCAAATCTACGAATTCCCTTAGTATTCAATTCGGGAACGAGCAGCACGCGATGATCAGGGGTGCCGCCGCGAGGGCCGCCGACGCGATCGTGAGCATCCCCCAGAGGATCGGGTGCCCGTTGCTGTGCGGGGCGAGGATGCGGCGCATACGCAGGGCGGCCGAGGGGCCGCCCGCGCCGAACGCCTCGGTCGGGGCCCGTCCGGAGGCGAGCGCGTACAGCGCCGTCGCGAGGGCGTCGCGCGAGCAGCGGCGCAACGCCCGGTCGTCCGCGGCCATTTCGAGCAGCAGCGGTACGGCGGTGCGGCCGTGCCGGGCGAGCGGGAGGTGCGGGAAGATGGTCGCGAAGGACTCCACCGCCGCCACGAGCAGATGGTGCCGTCCCGCGATGTGCGCCCGCTCGTGCGCGAGCGCCGCGTCCAACTGCGGTGCGGTCAGGGTGTCGAGGGCGCCGGAGGAGACCACGACCCGGCGTACCCGGCCCGGCAGGCAGTAGACGGCCGGGCGTCGGTGGTCCAGGACGGTGGCGCGCAGCGTCGCGTCGTACCGTCCGACCAGACTCAGCGTCCGCGCGTGCCGGAGCCGGTCCCGCCGGGCCCGGACCAGCGCGTGGGCGAAGGCGCCCAGCGGTACGGACGCGATGGCGAGCGCGACCACCGCCGCCACGCTCTCCTGCGCGCTGAGCCGCCCGAGGGTGTCGGCGTGCGGGAGGCTGAAGGTGAACAGCGCGTCGCTCAACCGGTGTCCGGCGCTGCTCGGCAGGATCAGCTGGGCGGGCAGCAGCGCCGCCGAACCGGCGAACAGCACTCCGCTCACCGCCCACACCGCGAGCGCGAGCCTGGGCACCTGCTGGGCCCAACGGGCCCGGACGAGCAGCCAGGGGATCAGGAGACCGGTGCACAGGACGAACGCGAGCGGAGGCAGGACGTGATGGTTCATCGTTCCTCGCCCGCTCCGCGCCGCGCGGTGCGCAAGGCCGCGTCGAGCGCTTCCATGTCCTCGTCGGAGATGGTCTCCACGAACCGCAGCAGCGCCGCCGGCCGGTCCAGGCTGTCGCCGAGCGCGTCCTGCATCAGCCCGGCGGTGTACTCCTCGCGGCTGCGGACCGGTTCGTACAACCAGGCCCGGCCGGTCTTCTCGCGGCGCAGCCAGCCCTTGCGGTGAAGGATGTCGGCGACGGTCATCACCGTCGTATAGGCGACCCGGCGCCCCCGATTGATGTCGTCGACGACCTCCCGGACCGTGGCCGGCCGCTGCCAGCTCCACAGTCGGTCCATGATCTCCGCCTCCAGCTCTCCCAGCCGGCGCACGCGCATCCCCTCCCGCTCCCGCTCACGGGCGGCTCATCGTAGGGCCGCCGAACCCGACCAGGTATACCCCCTGGGGGTACGATCAGGGAATGACTGCCCTCATGGAACGGCGCCCTTGCGCGAAGGTCTGTGTCCCTGGTCTGCCCGGTTCGGCGGAGCTTGTCCTCCTCCGGCATGTGCTCGGTCTGTGTCTTCGGGTGAGTGTCAGGCTGGCGGTGGAGTGCCCCGGAAACAAGGGAAGTTGATAATCCGGCCCCTTCTCTGGCCAGTTCGATGGTCCGGGCGGTGGACGGTTCGCCGGCCGGTTCACCGGCTGTTTCCCGCGGGAAACGGCTCGGGGCCGGGTTCCGGCGGAGATTCTCTCCGTCGGAACCCGGCCCCGATGCGTGGTGCGTGGTGCCTGATGTGTGGTGCGTGGTGCGGGCCGGTGCTGCCGGCCAGGTGCGGATCAGGTGCGGATCAGCCGGGCGATCGCCTTCGACGCCTCGCCGACCTTCTCCTTCGCCTGGTCCCCGCCGTGCTCGATGGCCTCGGTGACGCAGCAGCTCAGATGCTCGTCCAGGAGGGCCACCGCACAGGACTGGAGTGCCGCGTTGATGGCCGAGACCTGGGTCAGGACGTCGATGCAGTAGGTGTCCTCGTCGACCATCCGCTGCACCCCCCGGACCTGGCCCTCGATGCGGCGCAGGCGCCGGATGATGTCTTCCTTGTGCTGTACGTAACCGGCCACGGCGGCCTCCTTGTCGGGCAGTTACAGCAAGCGGTGGCGGATGGTCACTTGTCGGCTGACTGGAAGCCCCGCAGGCGGAGGCTGTTGCCGACCACGAAGACCGAGGAGAACGCCATCGCCGCGCCGGCGATCATCGGGTTGAGCAGTCCGGCCGCGGCGAGCGGCAGGGCGGCCACGTTGTAGGCGAAGGCCCAGAACAGGTTCGAGCGGATGGTGCCGAGCGTCTTGCGGGACAGCCGGATCGCGTCCGCCGCGGCGCGCAAGTCGCCCCGTACCAGCGTCAGATCGCCGGCCTCGATGGCGGCGTCCGTGCCGGTGCCCATCGCGAGACCCAGATCGGCCTGGGCGAGCGCGGCGGCGTCGTTGACGCCGTCGCCGACCATGGCGACCGAACGGCCCTCGTCCTGAAGGCGCTTGACCACGTCGACCTTGTCCTGCGGCATGACCTCGGCGAAGACCTCGTCGATGCCGACCTCGGCGGCGACGGACTCGGCGACCGCCTTGTTGTCACCGGTGAGCAGGATCGGGGTGAGGCCGAGCGCGCGCAGCCGGCGGATGGCCTCGGTGCTGGTCTCCTTGATCGCGTCGGCGACCTCCAGGACCGCGCGGGCCTTGCCGTCCCACGCGACCGCGATGACGGTCTTGCCGGCCTTCTCGGCCGTCGCCTTGATCTCCTTGAGGGCGGTGGGGAGTTCCATCGCCCACTCTTCGAGCAGCTTCTCGCGGCCGACGAGGACGGCGTGGCCCTCGACGATGCCCTGGACGCCGAGTCCGGGGATGTTGGCGAAGTCCTCGGGGGTGGGCAGGGTGCCGACCTTGGCGGCGGCGCCGGTGGCGACGGCCTGGGCGATCGGGTGCTCGGAGGAGTGCTCCAGGGCGCCGGCGAGACGCAGGACCTCGGTCTCGTCCTGACCGTCGGCGGTGTGCACCTTGATCAGGGTCATCCGGCCGGTGGTGACGGTGCCGGTCTTGTCCAGGACGATCGTGTCGACCTTGCGGGTGGTCTCCAGGACCTCGGGGCCCTTGATGAGGATGCCGAGCTGGGCGCCGCGGCCGGTGCCGACCATGAGGGCGGTCGGGGTGGCGAGGCCGAGGGCGCAGGGGCAGGCGATGATCAGGACGGCGACGGCGGCGGTGAACGCCGAGGTCAGACCCTGACCGGTGCCCAGCCAGAAGCCGAGGGTGCCGAGCGCGAGGGCGATGACGACCGGGACGAAGACGGCGGAGATCTTGTCGGCGAGGCGCTGGGCGGCGGCCTTGCCGTTCTGGGCGTCCTCCACGAGCTTGGCCATACGGGCCAGTTGGGTGTCGGCGCCGACGCGGGTGGCCTCGACGACCAGGCGGCCGCCGGCGTTCAGGGTGGCGCCGGTGACGGAGTCGCCGACCCCGACCTCGACGGGCACGGACTCGCCGGTGAGCATGGAGGCGTCGACGGCGGAGGAGCCCTCGACGACGGTGCCGTCAGTGGCGATCTTCTCGCCCGGGCGGACCAGGAACCGGTCCCCGACCTGGAGTTCGGCGGTCGGCACGGTGACCTCGCGGCCGTCGCGCAGGACCGTGACCTCCTTGGCGCCCAGCTGCATCAGCGCCTTGAGCGCGGCGCCCGCCTTGCGCTTCGAGCGGGCCTCGAAGTAGCGGCCGGCCAGGATGAAGGTGGTGACGCCGGCCGCGGCCTCCAGGTAGATGTTCCCGGCGCCGTCGGTGCGGGCGATCGTGAACTCGAAGGGGTGCGTCATGCCGGGCGTGCCGGCCGTACCGAGGAACAGCGCCCACAGCGACCACAGGAACGCGGCGATCGTGCCGACCGAGATCAGCGTGTCCATCGTCGCGGCGCCGTGCTTGAGGTTCGTCCACGCGGCCTTGTGGAACGGCCAGGCGGCGTACGTGACGACCGGCGCGGCGAGCGTCAGGCTCAGCCACTGCCAGTAGTCGATCTGGAACAGCGGGACCATCGCCATCGCGATGACCGGCACGGTCAGCCAGACGGCGGCGGTCAGCCGCTGGCGCAGCGGCCGCAGCTCGGCGGCGGCCTCCTCTTCCTCGGACGGCCCCTCGCCGCCGTCCCCGCCCGCGCCGCCGGCCGGACGCTCCGGCTGCGGCTCCTTGGCGGTGTAGCCGGTGGCCTCCACCGTCGCGATCAGGTCGCCGACCGGGATGTCGGCGGAGAAGGTGACCTTCGCCTTCTCGGTCGCGTAGTTGACGGTGGCCTCGACCCCGTCCATGCGGTTGAGCTTCTTCTCGATACGGGCCGCGCACGAGGCGCAGGTCATGCCGCCGATGGCGAGCTCGACCTGGGCTGTGCCCGGAGTGGTCGTGGTCATGAAACTGCTCCTCTTTCTGTGAGGCTCGGTGTGCTGCCTCGGCGGCCCGCAGCGGTGACGTGCGGTTCGCGGGGTTCGGGGCCGGGGCCCGGGCGTGGTGGGCGAGCCCCGGCGGCCGGTGGCGCCGGTCGTGCCGGTCAGGCGCGGCCGGTCAGCTCGTAACCCGCGTCGTCGACCGCCGCGGCGATCGCGGCGTCGTCCGGCTCGCCGCCGGTGACGACGGTGACCTTGCCGGCGGTCACGTCGACGTCGACGGAGATGACGCCGTCGAGCGCGCTGACGGAGTTGGTGATGGCGGTACGGCAGTGACCGCAGGTCATGCCGGTGACCGCGTAGACGGTGCTGGTGCCCTCGGCGACCGCGGTGGCCGTCGCCGCGTCGGCGCCGGTCGAGCAGCTGTTGTCAGGGGTGCAGCAGGAACCCATGTCGTCGTCCTCCGTGTCGGATGCGCCCCGAGGGGGCTGTGGTGGCTTCGATACCCTCGGGGGGTATCGCTTATGGGTTCATGTATACCCCCCGGTGGTATCGGACGCAAGTGTCGACGCGACTTGACTTGATACCCCCCAGGGGTATCGTGAGGTGCAGGGAAGGCAAGGAAGGAACGGGCGTGCCGCGGAAGGACCGGCGCATCCGCGCCATCACCAGGTACGTACGTCCCTGACGTCGCCCGGGCCACCGAGGTCACGGGGTCACGAAGGTCGAGGTCGCGTACGCGTCCAGTACGGGAGAGCAGTCATGAACACCGGAGTGAAGATCACTGCCTTTGCCGCCGCGCTCGCCGCGACCTTCGGGACGGCGTACGGGGTCGGCAAGGGCGTCGGACCGATCGGCGAGCCCGCGAAGGCGGAGCACGCCGGGCACACGGCCCAGGCGGAGGGCGGGGCCGGGGCAGGGTCCGGGGAGGGTGCGCACGCGGGGCATGAGGGTGCGGGCGCTTCCAAGGGGTCCGAGGGGGCGGCGCCCGGCGGTCACGCGGGGCACGAGGGGCACGGCGAGGAGGCGAACGCGCCGGTCGCCGGCGGTCTCACCGTCTCGGAGGACGGCTACACCCTCGCGCTCGACGCGCCGACCGCCAAGGCCGGCAAGAGCACGCTGAAGTTCTCCATCAAGGGCCCCGGCGGTAAGAAGGTCACCGCCTTCACCAAGGAGCACGACAAGGAACTGCACTTCATCGTCGCCTCGCGCGATCTGACCACGTACCACCACCTGCACCCGGTCAAGGCGGCCGACGGCTCCTGGACGGCGGACGCCGACCTGCCGGCCGCGGGCGCGTACAAGGCGTTCGCCGACTTCAAGCCCGCCGCGGCGGGCGCGAAGAACATCACCCTCGGCGCGGACCTGTCGGTGCCGGGCGCGTACGCCCCGAAGGCCATGCCAGCCGTGAAGGCGACCGCCGACGTGGACGGCTACCAGGTCCGCCTCGGCGGCACCCTGGACCCGGGCAAGCCGGGCGAGCTGAAGCTCACCATCGGCAAGGGGGGCAAGCCCGTCACGAACCTGGAGCCGTACCTCGGCGCGTACGGACACCTCGTCGCGCTCCGCGACGGCGACCTCGCGTACCTGCACGTCCACCCGAACGAGGGCGGTCCGGGCCCGGACGTCTCCTTCACGGCGACCGCGCCGAGCGCCGGTACGTACCGGCTCTTCCTCGACTTCCAGCACGAGGGGAAGGTGCACACGGCGGCGTTCACGGTCCGTGCGGGGTCGTAGGGGCTGCCGGCCTCGGGTGCCGGTTGTCGGGTGCCGGGGCTCGGGGCTCGGGGCGCGGATCCGGTCGTGGCCCTCGGGGCCCGGGTGCCGGGCCTCGGGGCTCGGGTGCCGGGCCTCGGGTCTCGGGGTTTTGAGGACCTAAGGCCTGGGGTGCGGGGGTCGTGCGGCGTGGGGATCGCGTGGCGAGGGGGCCGTTCGCACGATGCGGGCGGCCCCGCGCGCGGCTAGTCTGGTGACGGGGCATTGGACTAGACCTGTAGCCGTGGCCGTAGGTGCGGCCGCGACCGTGCGATCCGTGGAGGAATGGGCTCGATGAGCGACCGTGCAGTGCTGGAGGTGATCGCGCTCGACGAGGCCGACGCGGTCGCCGCCCAGGCCGGTGGGGCGGACCGCCTGGAACTGGTCACCGACATGGCGGCGGACGGACTCTCGCCGTCCCAGGCCGGATTCAAGGCGATCCGCGCGGCGGTCGACATCCCGCTGCGCGTGATGCTGCGGCTGACGGACGGCTTCTCGGCCGGTGACACCCGCCAGATGACCGACCTCGTACGGCGCGCCGTCGCGCTGCGGTCGGCCGGGGCCGACGAGTTCGTGCTCGGCTTCCTCACCCCCGACGGACAGCCCGACCTGGTCGCCGTGGAACGCCTGATCGCCGTCCTCGACGGCTGCCACTGGACGTTCCACCGCGCCATCGACCGCGCCGCCGACCGCGACGGACTGCGCCGGCTGCTCGCGGACCTGCCCGGGCTCGACACCTATCTGACGGCGGGCGCCGCCACCGGCGTCGACGACGGCCTGGACGTCCTCGCGGCCGAGGCCGCGCGCACCGGCGAACCCGGCTACGAGCCGCAGATCCTCGTCGGCGGCGGCCTGCGCCTCGACCACCTGCCGCGGCTGCGCGCTGCGGGCCTCACCGCCTTCCACATCGGCGGCGCGGCCCGCCCAGACGGCTGGGCGGCACCGCTGTCGGAGGCGGCGGTACGGACCTGGCGCGAGGCGATCGACGCGTAGCCCGGGCCGGGCGTTCGCGGGGGCGGCCTAAAGTTCCTGGTCATGAGCACTGTGAGCAGTTCGACCACGCTGATGATCGAAGCCGGCCCCGCCGCCCCGGACGCCCCGGTGACCCGGACGGGTGGCGTTCCCCTGGCCCCGGCGGGCACGGCGTGGCCGCACTGCGCGTCGTGCGAGGGGCCGATGACGTTCCTGGCCGAGGTGTTCCCGGAGGACGCCGGCGGGTCGGGCGCGGGCCGGGCCGTCCTCGCCCTGTTCGCCTGCGGGAACGACCCGGGCATGTGCGAGGACTGGGACCCGTACGCGGGCGGGAACCGGGCCCTGCTGTTCGCGCGGGACGGGCTCGCGCCGCTGCCGGCGCCGGAGGCGGCGGGCGGGGCTGACGGCGAGGGGGCGTTCACGCTGGGCGCGGTCCGGACCGTGGCGCTGGAGCGGGTGCCGGGCGCCGACTACGACCAGGCCCGCGCGGCCTGGACGGGGGACGAGGAAGAGGGGGAGGACGGGGAGGAGCCCGAGGAGGGCGAAGGCGCCGGGAAGCCCGCCGTCCTCGGCCAGCTGGGCGGACACCCGGCCTGGATCCAGGGCGACGAGACCCCCACCTGCCCCGCGTGCGCCCGCCCGATGCCCCTGGCCGTCCAGCTCGAAGAGGGCCCCGACCACCGCACGGCGATGAACTTCGGCGGCGGGGGCTGCGGTTACGCCTTCACCTGCGAACCGTGCGGCAAGGCGCTGTTCCTGTGGCAGTGCTGATGCGGGGCTGATGCGGCGGGATGCCGGCGGGGCGGGGTGCCGGCGGGGCTGGGGTTCAGGGATTCAGGAAGGTCTTCCGCCACTCCAGTGGTGACATCCTCAGCGCGGCCTCGGCCAACTCCCTTGCGGAGTCCGTCTTCAGGCTGCCGAGCGAGGTGTCGATCCAGTCCTGGACCAGGGTGTATCCCTGCGCCCGGTACTCCACGGCCTGCACCAGGCACTCCAGCTTGTCGGCGTCCCGCGCCACGACCGACTCGGGCGTCTCCTTGGCCTCGTACTCCGCGACCACCCGCCGCACCCCGTCCCGCACCGCCGGGTGCGCGGCGGACACCTGGTCCGCGGTGACGGTCTCGTTGGCGGCGGCATCGAGATAGCGGCGGCCGATGTGCGGGATGTCCCCGATCCGCGTCTCCTGCGTGTCGTGGAACAGACACAGCAGCGCGACCTTCGCGGGATCCACTCCCTCCATCATGGCCAGCACGGCCCCGACGACCCCCACGCGGAACGAATGCTCGGCGATCGACTCGGGGTTGTTGTTGCCCGTGAACCACCAGCCGGTCCGCTTGGCGTTCTTGAGCACGCCCATCTCGAAGATGAAGCCGGCCGTGCCCTCGGCGTACGCGGTGTCGTCTGCCATGCGGTGACCTCCCAAGGCGCGTGCGATCACGGACAACCTAGTGTCCGCACCGCTGCCGCGGACCCGAATCGCCTTCATGTCAGTCGAGTGCCGCCGTGTCAGTCGAGTACCGCGAGCGCGTCGAACAGTTCCCTTCCCTCGGGGGCGCGATGGCGCAGCAGCAGTGCCGCGACCTTGTGCAGCTCGTGCCATGCGTGCGGCCTGCCCACCTCGGCGGCGTCTTGGATGATTCCCCGCGCGGTCTCGTACGCGGCTCCCGGCTCGCCGGCGCCCGCGTAGGCGTGCGCCAGGCACGCCCCGTACCAGGCACGGTCCCGGCGGTACGACGGGGCGAAGCCGGAGAGGCCCACGCGCAGGTTCTCCACTGCCCGGTCCCACTCCCCGAGATGCACGTCGGCCATGCCCCGCTGGGCCGCGAACCAGGACTCGCCGTAGAAGTAGAGCCAGGGCGGGGCATCGGCGGCTCCGGCGATGAGGCGCTGGGCCTCGTCCAGATGCCGGTACGCCTCCGTGGCCTCGCCCGCGAGGGCGTGACCGCGCCCGGCCATCTGGAGGGCCATCGCCCTGGTCGTCTCCGACGCCCCCGGGGTCGCCGAGGCCGCCCGCGCGAGCCCGACGCACCGCCTTCCCCGGCCGTTCGACCAGGCCATGTGCGCCTTCATGCTGAGGGTGGTGGCTGCCATGTCGCCGTACCCGGATTCCAGAGCCCAGTCGTAGGAGAGATCGAACCATCCTTGTGCGGCAGGCGACTTGTCCTGGTCCTGAGCCAACCACGCCAGGAATTGGGCGTACTCGGCCAGCAGTCTGACCACGCGGTCCGCGAGCGGACCGCGCGCCTGTCCGTACAACTCGTGGACGGCGTCGAACTGCGCGGCGACCACACCGTTCATCACCCGGGAACCCAGCGTGTCCTCGGCCCTGCGATGAACCGCCAGCAGGCGGTCCATCTCGTCCAGCGACGCGACATCGAGCCGGAGCCCGCCCTGCCGCACCCGCCGCAGCCGGTCGGCGGCGGCATCCGAGACGACCTCGGGAAGGACCAGAGAGGGCAGCGGCGGCTCGGGCCGATGCCGTCCAAGCACCTCGGCCGGGACGCCCAGCCCCTCGATGATCCGCTGTCGAACCTCCACGGAGGTCACCGCCCGGCGCCGGTTCTCGATCGCGGACACGTCGGACTGGGCCAGGCCGACGAGCGCTCCGAGCCGGCTCTGGCTGCTGCGGGTCAGGGCTCGCCAAGTCCGCAGCACACGAGGCCAGTCCTCCACAGCGGCGGCGGCGCGCAGTTCGGGGTGCGCCCAGACAGTCGGTTCCGGATCCGGCTCCATTCTTGAAATATAGGACGGCCCTATAGGGCCGCGAGCTGGATGCACTCGCCCACCGCCCGACAGGGTGATCCCCACGCCAGGCATGACCTCGGACATGCCTCCGGTTTCCGGCGAGAGGAACGAGTACATGACCAGCATTGACCCGCCCCCGGGCGCTCCGAGCCGTGAGCTGCGCGTCCGGGCCGCCGCCGGGTGGGAGCGGTTCGTGCGTCGGGCCGGGGCGGCGGGGGTGTATCCGGTCGCGGCGGACGGCTTCGAAGAGCATCCGCTGCTGCGTACGCGGGTGCGGGACACCGCCAGTGGTGCCGAGGGTGAGCTGACCGCCGTCAGGCATGAACTGCACAGTGACGGGCGGGTGGTGCGTATCGCGTACATCCGCGCGGCGAACGGCATCGAGTGGACGGCGGCGGCCGACAATGTCCAGGCCGCGTACTGAGCCCCGGGATCAACTCGCCCGCAGGAGCGGGCGACCGCGCTCGAAGACCCTCCGGGCGTGGGCGTTTCCGAGGTGGGGGCGGAGTACGGAGAGCATGACGCGTACGCGGTCGTCGCAGCGGCCGGACTGTACGTGGGGGTAGTCGTCCAGGACCCGGTCCCAGTCGGCGCAGGCTTCCTCCAAGTGCCCGGTCTCCAGCTTCCGTTCCGCGAGCATGGCGTTGTACCGGACCCGGGTGCGGCGGTACACCGGCTCCCTGAGCCGGTCGGCCAGCGTCAGCGAGGTGACCGCGCCGACCGGGTCGCCGAGCTCGTAACGCACCTGTCCAATGTGGTAGTTGAGAGCCGACGGATCGTAGGAGCCGAACGCCTTCGCCCGTGATTCGGCCTGTTCCATCGCCGTCTCCGCCTCCTTGACGCGCCGCAGCGCGCCGACCCGGTCCCCGGTCCGCGCGGCGGCGTGCGCCTGCTGCCCGGCGAGGAACGCGCGCATGCGCGGGCCCGCCTGCGGCGACGCGGCGGCGGCAGCGTCGGCGAGACGCAGCGCGAGTGGGCCGTGGCCGAGGTCGACGGCCTGCACGCTCATCCCGCGCAGCGTGGTGCAGTACGTCAGATGGTCGCCCGCCGCACCGGCCAGTTCGAGGGCCTTGATGTAGTAGCGCTGGGCGAGGCCGTCTTCGCGCTCGTCCATCGCCATGTACCCGGTCAGATAGCAGTGGTCGGCGGCGGCCGACCGCAGGGCGTTCCTCACCTCGTCGGAGGCAGTGGCCCGCAGTGCGGGGACGATGGTGTTCACCAGGAAGGCGGCCGCCATCGGCCGGGCCATCCGACCGCCGAACCGGTCGTCGAGATCGCTGACGTGCTCGGTCATCGCGGCGATCGCCTCGACTTCGGCCTGCCCGATCCGTGTGTACGGGTCGACGCGGATCTTCTCCAGACGGTCCCGCACGTCCGGCCATCCCGGCACGACGGCAGCCGCCGAGAAGAGCCCGGCCCCCAGCACACTTCTGCGCGAGGGATCCATGTCCGCGCTCCCGAGATCCGCCAGTCCGACCACTGTGTCCGGTGTATCTCCGGACGGATCAGGGGACTTCGAGAATCCCGCCGTGTACGCGCCGACAGGCCGGCCGAGCTTCCGGGAGAGGGCTTCCAGGATCAGTGGCCGTACGGCCTTCCTCGGCATGCTCCCGGCGAGCCAGTGCGGCACGGCGGACTCGTCGTACCGGAACGGGATGCCGACTTCGGCCCCCACGCGTTCGATCGCACGCATGAACTGCCCACGTGACCAGCCCGTTTCATCGAAGAGTGCCGCCAAGGCGCGGTTCGGAGTGCGTGTCGGCATGGCTGCCCCCTGAACTTTCACGGCTTTCACGGACCCGTGCTTCTTCAACCGTACTCACACTCTGTGCCGATCGGTTGACTGAACATCACCCACCCGAACGGGAGTCGACGCATGAATACCTCGGAAGAAGTACCTCGCCGGTCTGTGACCGAACCGAGGGATTCCGCCCCTGCGGAGGCATCGCCCCCGGGTGCTCCGAGCCGTGAGCTGCGCGTCCGGGCCGCCGCCGGGTGGGAGCGGTTCGTGGGCCGGGCCGGGGTGACGGGGGTGTATCCGGTCGCGGCGGACGGCTTCGAAGAGCATCCGCTGATTCGTACGCGGGTGCGGGACACCGCCAGTGGCGCCGAGGGTGAGCTGACCGCCGTCAGGCATGAACTGCACGGTGACGGGCGGGTGGTGCGCATCGCGTACATCCGTGCGGCGAACGGCATCGAGTGGACGGCGGCGGCCGACAATGTCCAGGCCGCGTACTGAGCCCCTGCTCCGTCCGACGTGGGACAACTGGAGCGAGAAGTCCTGACTCAGCCGATGGGGCGAACTTCGCGGGGGCGGGGCGGTCGCCCCATCGGCCCGAAAGGAGTGCCATGGCCGCTCGCCGAGGCGCTGGTCGGCGAGCTGCGGATCTCGGTGGGGGAGGAATGAGGAACGACGCGGCGGCCGGGTGTGGGGAATCGCGTGACGGCGGGGGCGGGCGTCCGTAGCCTGCGGAGGGAGGAGACCGGAGAGGAGTCCGTCGTGACCACCGCATTGATCATCGGCGACATTCAGCGGGGAATCACGGGGAGTTACCCGTTCGTCCAGCGCATCGTGCCGACGCTCACCGAACTGCTGCCGAGGGCGCGGGTGGCCGGGGTCCTGGTCGTCTTCGTGCACTTCGCGATGCGGGGCAACGGGGCCGACCTGCCGCCGGAGAACGAGCTGTACCGGATGTTCCACGCCGCCGGGGACGCCTTCCACGACGGGTCGCCCGGGACGGAGATCGCCCTCCCGGTCGCGAAGGAGGACGTCGTCGTCGCGAAGCGCCGTGCCGGCGCGTTCGCCGGCACGGATCTCGACCTCGTGCTCCGTTCGCGGGGTGTCACCTCGCTCGTCGTCGCCGGCGTCGCGACCGGCGCCATGGTGGCCGCCACCTGTTACGACGCGGCGGACCGGGGCTACCAGTTGACGGTGCTCCGCGACGGCTGCGGCGACGGCGACCCGGCCGTGCACGACTTCTTCATGGACGTCGTCTTCCCCAGCCGGGGCATCGAGGTCACGACCTGCGCCGAGTGGCTCGGGGAGATCGTCTAGAGCCCGGACCCGCTCCGACCCGATCCGGCGAGGCCCGCCTCGTGCCGCCCCGGCCCGGCCCGCCCCGCGCCACTCTGGCCGGTCCGGTCCGCGCGCACCATCACCGTGCGGCGGGCCGCTACGCCAACTGCTCCGGCAGATCCGAGAGATGGACGATCGTCAGACCGGACACCGCACGCGTCAGGGCCACATACAGCCGCCGCAGGCCGGTCCGCTCGTCCGGCTCGCCGTCCACCACGGCCGCCGGCTCGTCGAGGACCACGTAGTCGTACTCCAGACCCTTCGCGAGCGACGCCGGTACGAGCGTCAGCCGCGACTCGGCCGTGGTCTCCTCGCCGGGGGAGAGATACGCGAGCCCCGCCGCCTCCAGCGCCTCCGCGAGCGGCGCGATGCGCGCGTCGGCGGCGATCAGACCGATCGAGCCCTCGTGCGCCAGCGCCTCGACACACGCGGCGACGACCGCCGCGTCCCGCTCCTCGCCGTCGACCCGCCGTACGGCCAGCGAGCCCGGGTTCTCACGGACCGACTCCACCGGCGCGAGCCCCGGTGACATGTGCGGCAGCAGGCGCGACGCGTACGCGATCACCTCGCGCGGCACACGGAAACCGGCCGTCAGCTCCTCCACGATCGCCTCCGGCTTGCCCAGATGCTTCAGTGCCTCCGCCCAACTCGCCGTCGCCCAGGGAGTGGTGCCCTGGGCGAGGTCGCCGAGGACCGTCGCCGAACCCGTCGTACAGCGCCGCCCCACCGCCCGGTACTGCATCGGCGACAGATCCTGCGCCTCGTCGAGGACGACATGGCCGAGCGAATGCGTCCGCTCCACCAGGTCCCGCGCCTCGTCGATCAACACCGCGTCCCCGGCAGACCACTTGGCCGTCTTTACACTGCGCGCGGGCTTCGCCCACAACAGCGCCTTCTGCTCGTCCTCGTCGAGGAGCCCGTCCGCATGCTCGGCCAGGAACGCGGGATCGCCGAGCAGCCGCAGCACCAGCTTCGCCGGATCGATGGCCGGCCAGCACTCCTTCACGACCGCCTTGACCGCCGTGTTGCGCGCGACCGCGTTCTGCACCCGGTCGTCGGGCGCCTCGCCCGCCTGCTCCATCCGGACCAGGACCGCGTGCGCGATCCGCTGCGGCAGCGCCTCGCGGGCCGCCCCGTACCGGATGTCGCGGTCCTTCAACTCCCGGACCATCTCCTCCAGTTCGTACGCCGGTACCCGCCACCGCCGCGAACCGCGCACCACCATCAGCGGCTCCGTCGGCACCTTCACATGCGACCACACCGCGCGCCGCAGCACCTCCGCCATCCGGGCGTCGCCCTTGACGACGGCGGTCGGCGCCTCGTCCACACCCCGTACCTCGACGTGCGCGACCAGGTCGTCCACCGTCGCCTGCCGTACCTCCAACTCGCCGAGCGCGGGCAGCACCTGCTCGATGTAGTGGAGGAAGGAACGGTTCGGCCCGATCACCAGCGTGCCCGTCCGGGCCAGCCGCTCCCGGTGCGCGTACAGCAGATACGCGACACGGTGCAGACCGACGGCCGTCTTACCGGTACCGGGGCCTCCCTGCACGCACACCGTGCCCGACAGATCGGAGCGGACGATCTCGTCCTGCTCGGGCTGGATGGTGGCCACGATGTCGCGCATCGGACCGACGCGCGGCCGCTCGATCTCCGCCTGGAGGAGACGGCTGGTGTGTTCCAGCTCCGCCGGGTCGGACAGGTGCTCGTCCTCGTACGCGGTCAGGTCGCCGCCCGTGTAGCCGAAGCGGCGGCGCAGCCCGACGTCCTGCGGATCCCGCTTCGACGCCCGGTAGAACGGCTGCGACACCGGCGCACGCCAGTCGATCACCATCGGGTCGCCCGCCGCGTCGTGTACATGGCGGCGGCCGATGTAGAAACGCTGCCCCTCCTGCGTGGTGTGCAGGTAGTCGAGCCGGCCGAAGAAGAGCGGCGTGTCCGAGAGATCGGCGAGCGCCTTGATGCGCTCCTCGATCTGGGCGGTGAGGATGAGCGAGTTGACCCAGTTCGCGGTGACGTCGCGGATGTCGAGTGACTCCGCCTCCTCGCGCATCGCGCGCAGCGCGGCGCGGGACGCGGCGAGGTGGGCGCGCTCGCGGGCGAGCGGGTCGGACATCGGGTCGGAATCGGTGGGGGACACGGACACGGACACGGTGCTGCCTCCGGCAGGGGTACGCGGACACGTCGAGTGGCCGCCGGTTTCCGACCGGACGGCGGCGCGCTCCTCACACGGTCCGCGGCAGGGACCGGGCGGGAGGCGGGGAAGCTGGCGAGTGTAGCGCCGGGCGAAGGGTCGGGGCGAACGCGTTCCGGGGCGGAGCCCTGGGGCGTGCGGGGTGCGCGGGGTGGGTGGGGTGAGTGCGGGAAGGCGGTGCGCACGGGTGTGCGGTGGGTGTGGGCGGTGCGGGCGGGGCTGCGTACGGACGGGTGGTGAGAGCGGGGGAGGTGAGTATGGGAGCGGGGGCGGGTTGAGTACGGCGACGCCTCCGGGGGCCCGGCCCGCGCTGCTGTGATGAGGGCATGACCTCGATGACGACGCCGCCGCAGAACGAGCCGCAGGGCCCCGCGACCGCACCCCAGCCCGGGAACGGGGCCGGGGCCGGAGGGGAGGGG
This sequence comes from Streptomyces sp. NPDC046203, assembly GCF_040646255.1. NCBI lineage: Bacteria > Bacillati > Actinomycetota > Actinomycetes > Kitasatosporales > Streptomycetaceae > Streptomyces > Streptomyces sp. NPDC046203. The sequence continues at coordinate 39,638 of NZ_JBEYZX010000006.1, forward strand.
GCCGGGACCGTTGCCGCGAACGCGCGCGCCTTGCGGGTGTTCGCCGGCTTCGGGTTCGTTCTTCTCTTCGTCTGCGCCTTCGGCACCGGGGCCGTCGTCCTCGGCGACGCCGTCAGCGGTGACGGTGTCGCCGGGGGCTTCGCCAGTGCCGCCGGCTGGGCCCTCGTGCTGTCCGGTGTCACCGGACTGGCCGTCCTCTTCCTGCCCCGCAAGGCCCTGCTGATCGCCCAGTACGCTCTCGCTCTCGCCGCCCCGGTGCTGGCCCTGCTGGACTGACGCCGGGGCGGCTGGCGGATACGGGCCGGCCCGTAGGGTCGTCGGTCCCGTACGGCCCTTCCGGGTCCTACGGGACCGGCGACCCCTGGGGCCCGTAAGGGGCCGTACGGACCCCTAGGTCCCTTACAGCCCCTAGGTCCCCTAGGTCCCCTAGGTCCCCTAGGTCCCCTAGGTCCCTTACGGGTCCCTAGGTCCCCTACGGGACCGGCAGCCCCAGGTCCCCTACGGCCCTCAGTCCCCCTACGGGGCCTCCGCCCCCGTCTCCCCGTTCCCACCGCTCAGCAGCTCGCTCGCGTCGAGGATCCGGTACGCGTACCCCTGCTCCGCCAGGAACCGCTGCCGGTGGGCGGCGAAGTCCTGGTCGATGGTGTCGCGCGCGACCACCGAGTAGAAGTGCGCCTGGTGGCCGTCGGCCTTCGGTCGCAGCACCCGGCCGAGGCGCTGGGCCTCCTCCTGCCGGGAACCGAAGGTGCCGGAGACCTGGATGGCGACGGTGGCCTCGGGCAGGTCGATGGAGAAGTTGGCGACCTTCGACACGACGAGGACGTTGATCTCCCCGCTGCGGAAGGCGTCGAACAGCTTCTCGCGCTGCGCGTTCGACGTCTCGCCCTTGATCACCGGGGCGTCCAGGTGCGCGCCGAGTTCGTCGAGCTGGTCGATGTACTGCCCGATGACCAGGATCTGCTGCCCGGCGAACTTCTTCACCAGCGCCTCGGTGACCTTGCGCTTGGTCGCCGTCGTCGCGCAGAACCGGTACTTCTCCTCGGCCTCGGCCGTCGCGTACGCGAGCCGCTCGCCGTCCGTGAGGTCGACCCGTACCTCCACGCAGTCGGCGGGCGCGATGTAGCCCTGCGCCTCGATCTCCTTCCACGGCGCGTCGAAACGCTTCGGCCCGATGAGCGAGAAGACGTCGGACTCGCGTCCGTCCTCCCGTACGAGCGTCGCCGTCAGCCCGAGCCGGCGGCGGGCCTGGAGGTCGGCGGTGAACTTGAAGACGGGCGCGGGCAGCAGGTGCACCTCGTCGTACACGATCAGGCCCCAGTCACGGGAGTCGAACAGCTCCAGGTGCGGGTAGACGCCCTTCCGCTTGGTCGTCAGCACCTGGTACGTGGCGATGGTGACCGGCCGGATCTCCTTCTTCGCGCCGCTGTACTCGCCGATCTCGTCCTCGGTCAGCGAGGTCCGCTTGATCAGCTCGTGCTTCCACTGCCGGGCCGAGACCGTGTTGGTGACGAGGATCAGCGTGGTCGCCTTCGCCTGGGCCATCGCACCGGCGCCGACCAGCGTCTTTCCCGCGCCACAGGGCAGTACGACGACACCGGAGCCGCCGTGCCAGAAGCCCTCGACGGCCTGCTGCTGGTACGGACGCAGGGACCAGCCGTCCTCGGCGAGGTCGATCCGGTGCGCCTCGCCGTCCACGTAACCGGCGAGGTCCTCGGCCGGCCAGCCCAGCTTGAGCAGCGTCTGCTTGATCTGCCCGCGCTCGGAGGGGTGAACGACCACGGTGTCCGGGTCGATCCGCTCGCCGACCAGCGGCTGGACCTTCTTCGACCGGAGCACCTCCTCCAGGACGGGCCGGTCGGTGGTCGTCAGGACGAGCCCGTGCGTGGGGTGCTTGGACAGCGTCAGCCGCCCGTACCGGGCCATCGTCTCGGCGACGTCCACGAGCAGCGCGTGCGGGACGGGGTAGCGGGAGAACTCCACGAGCGCGTCCACGACCTGCTCGGCGTCGTGCCCGGCGGCACGCGCGTTCCACAGGCCGAGCGGCGTCACACGGTAGGTGTGGATGTGCTCGGGCGCCCGCTCCAGCTCGGCGAACGCGGCGATGGCGCGCCGGCAGTCGGCGGCCCGCTCGTGGTCGACTTCCAGCAGGAGCGTCTTGTCACTCTGGACGATGAGTGGACCGTTCACGTGTCGTGTTTTCCCTTCCACGCGTTCCACGCGGCCGAACGCGGCCAAACATCCAGTTTGCCTGATGGGCGAGGGGTACGGGGCGGGGTCGGGCGAGGAACGGGGCGATGTCGGTCGGCTCTGCCAGTCTCGGCTCTGCCAGTCTCGGCACGGCGGGCGGCGCGCGCCGGCCGACGCACGTCGGACCGCCGAGTCGAGCCGAGTCGAGTCGAACCGAGCCGCGCCGAACCGAACCGAGCCGAGTGGGAGGTGGCGGGATGGCCGCCTGGGACGAGCCGTATGGCGAACCGTATGCGTATGCCGGACCCTGGACGACCGAGCGCGTGCTCGCCCTGGGCGAGGACCGGGGGCAGCGGCGCGAGCGGGTGGGCGAGGCGCTGCTGCTCTCGCCCGCCCCGGGGATCGCGCACCAGCGGGCGCTCTCGCGCCTTCGGCGGCTGCTGGACGACGCCGTGCGGCGGGCCGGTGCGCCCGCCGAGGTGTCGGAGCGGTGAACGTCTCCCTGCCCGACGGTCTCTTCGTCCCCTACATCGCCGTGGTCGAGGCATCCGCCGCCGCCGAGGATCCGATCGCCGTCGACTCCGAGGCGGTCCTCCTCGTTGTCGAGATCGTCTCGCCGTCGTCCTCCGGCCGTCGCACCGACCGGCTGCTCAAGCCGCCGTACTACGCCGAGGCGGGCATCGCGCACCTGTGGCGCCTGGAGCTCGGACCCGTACCCGCGCTGATCGTCTCCGAGCTGAGCGGCGACGGGCGGCGGTACGTCGAGCGCGCGGTGGCCGAGGCGGGGCGGGAGACGGCGATCGAGGCGCCGTTCCCGCTGAAGCTCGACCCGGGCCGGCTCGTCCGCCCGCGCACCCAGCGGACGGACCGTACGAACCGCCCGGACGTCCCCTAGACGCCCCCTAGACGTCAGACGTCCTCCTCCGCCAGCTCCGCCACCCCCGTGATCCGGTGCAAGGGGTACGTGCGGACCTCGTCGGCCGTGTGGTCGTAGCCCGTCACGAAGCCGCCCTCGACGCGGACCGGGGCGATCACGCGCTGGCTGGCCGCGCCCTCCGCGTTGACGTAGCCGATCCAGACCGCCGTGCCCGTCATCGCGGCGGCCTGGACGGTGGCCAGGGTCTCGGCGGCGGAGGTGCGGGGGAGGCCGCCGTCCGCCCAGGGGGCCGCAGAGTCCGTACCCGTACCCGCGCCCGCGTCCGCAGCCCCGCCCGTCGGCTCCTTGCGGGCGACGGTCGCGGCCCGGTCGCCCGCGAGGATCGCCCGGACGGCCGCCGCGAGCAGGGTCGCGTCGGGTGCGGGCGGGCCCTCGGGGACGGGGGTCGGGGCGGTACGGGGCGGGGTGCGGTAGGCGTCGGCGCGGGTGATCAGGACGTCGCCCTCGGCGGACTCGGCCGCCGGCGCGTACCCCATCGCCCGCAGCCCGTCGAGCAGCGCCGCCGGGTCCGCCTGCGCGGCGAGGACCGTGGGCGCGAGCCGGCGCAGCCCCAGCGGTGCCGCGCGCCGGTCGGCGAGGATCTCGCCGAGCACGGTGTCGTCGTCGCAGCGGACGTACGACGAGGCGGCGCCGACCCGCAGATGGCCGTGCCGCCGCGCCACGTCGTCGATCAGGTACGACAGCGGCTGCGGCACCGGGGTGCGGGAGTGCGCGCCGAGGAAGGCGTGCAGGTCGGAGGCGGTGCGTCCGGAGTCGAGGGCGCGGCGTACGGAGCCGGGCGTGAAGCGGAAGACGGTCGCCCCGCCCTTGGACTCGACGTCCGCGAGGACGGACAGCATGTCGGCGAGCGGCCGCAGCAGCGGTCCCGGGGCGACGGCGGTCAGGTCGGCCTGGAGCAGGACGTGGTCGACGGCCTCGGGGAACAGCGGGGCGAGGAGGGTGGCGGCGCGCGAGGCGGCGACGGCCGGTTCGCACGCCTGGGCGGCCTCGGTCAGGACGCCGAGCGGGTCGGGCGCGGCGGAGGCGCCGGGAGCGCCGGGGGCACCCGGGATGTCGGGTACGGCCTCGGCGAGCGGAAGGTTCAGGAGCGCGCGGGTGGGGGCGGCGAGCGCGCCTCGGCCGGTGATGCCGAGGAGTTCGGCCTCCTCCAGGGCCCAGCGGGCGAGCTGCTCCCGAGGATCGGCCACCCCTCCCGTACCTCCCGCACCGCTCGTACCGCCCGCGCCTCCCATGGCCCGCGCCGCACCGGCGGAGTCACCGCGCGGCGGGCGGTCCCAGCGCAGCCGGGCGAGGACCGTCTCCGGATCGGCGGCGGCGCCCGGCGGGAGGGTGGCGAGGAGGGCGAGGACCCGGAGGCGGACCTCGGGGACGGCCGAGCGGTCCAGGCCGGGGCCGAGGGCGGCGAGCGTACGGCCCTTGGCGTCCTGGCCGCCGGCCAGGGCGGGGGTACGGGTGGCGGCCAGCCAGGTGGTGGCGAGACCGGCCCAGCGTTCGGCGGGCGGCTGGTCGAGCCAGCTGTCATATGCCGGAGTGGGGGCGTACCGCTCGTCCGCCTCGCCGTCCGAGGCGAGCAGCCCCGCCCCGTACGCCAGCTCCAGCCAGAACGCCGCGATCCGCTCCGGTACGTCGAGCGCCGCCGCCGTGCGCTTGAGGTCGCGGACGGCGAGACCGCCCGCGCGCAGCACCGGCGGGCCGCCGAGGTCCCAGGACTTCAGCAGCTCGCCGACGGTCGCCAGTGCGGCATATGCCTGACCGGCCGCCGCGTTGTCCACCACCTGTGGACGGTACTCGCGGGCCGCCGTCACCACCGGCGCGTCCGGCTCCGCCGCGCGGTGCGCCCGCCCGCCGCGCAGATGCAGGGCGGCCTCGCGCGGCAGGACCACGGTGCGGGTCGAGGCGGGCAGCAGCAGACCCCGGTCGCGCAGCCACCGGACCGGGGGCGCCGGGTCGGCCGTGACCTCGCCGTACGGCGGTCCCCACACCAGCCGGTCGAGTACGGCGAGCGCCTCGGGCGGCGCGGTGTCGAGCAGCGCCGCCATCCGCGTACGGTCCGTGAACAGGTCCGTCAGTGCCGCCACCGCCGACACCGGATCGTGGGTCGCGGGCAGCCCGGCCGCCGCGATGATCTCCTGGAGCCGGCCCGGCGACATCCCGGCCGTCGCCTCCGCGACCGTGGGGCCGAGGCCGGTGGGCGAGGGGTGCTGCGGGGAGGGCGCGAGGAGTTCGCGCGCGGTGCGCACCAGCCGCAGCCGCTCGTCGTCGCCCCACACCAGCGCCTGCGCGCGCAGCACGCCCACCGCGCGGGGCAGTGCCCGTTCGACGGCGGGGTCCGGCGTGTCACCGGCGAGCAGACCGAGGAGTACGGGATAGGGCGCGGGGTCCGGGGCCACGGCGAGGGCCTCGGCGGTACGCAGGGCGAACCTGTCGAGCCGTTCAAGGGCCCGGACGACCGACGCGCGCGTACCGGCCCGGGTGGCCAGCTGGGTCAGATCGTTCGGGACCGGCGCGAGCAGGTCAGGGCGGGCCCGCAGCAGGGCCCCGAGCGCGTCGTCGCCCCCGGCGCGCAGCGCCTCCGCGAGGGTGCGCGGGGTCTGACCGGACGCGGGTGCGCCGCCCGGCCCCCGGCCAGGGGCCTCGTGCGGCCCCTGGCCGGCGTCGCCGCCGTCTGTTCCTACGGGCACGTGCGCCTCCCGGTCGAGCTCACCGATCCCCATCCGCACCACGTTAGCCCCTGCGCAGGCGCTACCGTCGTGCCGTGGGGAACGAGGGGATCGAGAACGACCGGTTGGTCTTCGACTATCTGAGCCGGGTCGGCGACCTGGCACAGCAGCGCCAGGTACCGGCCGCCGAGCGCCGTGAGCTTGTCACGGGGCTGCGGGACGAGATCGAGCGGCGCCGCGCGGTGAAGGGCGAGCGGGTGCCGGGGATCCTGCGCGCGCTGGGGGAACCGGACGCGCTGGTCGGGCGGGTCGCACCGGCCGCGAACCCGGATACGGGCGCGGGGCGGGACCGGGGTGCGGGCGCGGGGCAGGACCCGGGTGCGGGCCGGGACCGGGGTGCGGGCCGGGATTCGGGCGCGGGCTCGGCTTCGCGCCTCGCGAAGGCCACCGGCCCCGTACCGGAGCCGGTGGAGCTGCCCCGGCCCCGCGGGTCCGAGGCGCCGTCCGCTTCCCGCCGGGGGGACGGTGCCGGTGCCGCGCCGTCCGCGCCGTCCACGCCGTCCGTTCCCGCGCCGCGCGAGGAGGGGGCGCCGGGGGTGCCGGGCGGGTGGTGGCGTGAGAACGCCACGTTCGCGGACCCGGACGGCGACTGGGACCGGGAGACGGGCGGAGTGCCGGGCTTCGTGGGCGGCGTGGAGATCGCCGATCTGCTGAGGCCGCCGCGTACTGAGGACCCGGAGGAGACCGAGGGCGACGAGGACTCCGAGGAGAACGACGCCGAGTCCGGGGCGCAGGCCGCAGGGGAGTACGCGGCGGGGGAGGGCGCGGAGGAAGGCGCTCGGGTACGCCGGGGGTGGACCGGTTTCGGCCCCGGCTCCCTGGTCCTGCTGGCCGCCGCCGGCCTGCTCCTGGTGGGCGCGGCCTTCGGCTCGCTCATCCCGCTCGCCGCGGGCTGGGTCCTCGCGTACCTCTCCCGCGAACGCAAGGGCGCCGCTCTCGTGGTGCCCGGCATGGTCGTGGGCGGCGGGTTCGTCTGGCTGTGGGGGCGCGCGATGGGGCACTGGGGCGAGCCGCTCACGCAGGGCGCGGCCGGTGCGCGGGACGCGGGGCTGAGCACGGCGCTCGGCGACAGCTGGCCGTGGATCCTGCGGATGGCGGCGGTCGCCTCGGCGCTTTTCCTTCTTTGGCGGGCCCGCCGCAGGGCTGCCTGAGTCCCGGCCGGGGCCGTACGGTTCGGGTTCTATCCGGCCGCCTGACCGCCTGACCGCCTGACCGCCTGACCGCCTGACCGCCTGACCGCCTGACCGTCCGGACCGGCGGGCGGACTTTTCTGCCGGGCCGCCCGGTCCTCGCCGGGTGGCGGCCCGCCCGCTCCTTACCCCTCCGTGGGGTCCGGCCGGCCGTCGTCGTCGCGCAGGACGAGGTGCAGCAGGCCCGGGAAGCGGGCCTCGAACTCGGCGCGGCGCAGCCGGTTGACCCGCTTGGGCCCCTGGTCGCGCTGTTCGACGAGCCCCGCCGCGCGCAGCACCGCGAAGTGGTGGCTGAGCGCCGCCTTGCCGACGGGTACGTCGAAGCTGCCGCACGCGCGCGTCCACTCCTCCGAGCCCGCGAGCGCGCGGACGAGGGCGATCCGCACCGGGTCGGCGAGGGCCGCGAGGGCGGTGAGGACGGGGACGTCGTCGGGGTGGGTGTGCTCGGGCGCGGCCCGATGGCTGCTTGAGCTGCTTGTCGTCACGCTGTCCTCCCGGAGCCGGACGCGGCCAGGCGATTTCGTCGACCCCGGCGACCCGCCGGATCGAACCGGATCCAAGGGGTTGCGGAGTGTTCGATGGCGATCATACAGTCGGCAGTGTTCGCTTTTCGTTGAACAGTCGAGGTGGTCGGCGGCATGCCCTCCGCCGAACCGGAGGTGTGTCATGCGTGCGATCGAGGCGGGGGAGTTCGGCGGCCCGGAGGTGCTGAAGACGGTGGACGCCGATGTCCCCGAGCCGGGCGCCGGGCAGGTGAGCATCGATGTGGCATATGCCGGAGTGAACTTCGCCGACCTCAAGGCCCGTGCCGAGGGCTACCGCGTCGCGGCCCTGCCCTTCTGCCCCGGCCTGGAGGTCTCCGGCCGGGTCCGCGCCGTCGGCGCGGGGGTCACCGGCCTGGCCGTGGGCCAGGAGGTGGCCGCCCTGCTGGGAGGCGGGGGTTACGCCGAGGTGGCCGTGGCCGACGCCGCGACCGTCTTCCCCGTCCCGGCGGGCATCGACCTGCGGACCGCCGCGACCCTGCCCACCGTGCTGCCCACCGCCCAGGCCCTGGTCCACGCGGTCGGCCGGCTCCAGCCGGGCGAGACCGTCCTCGTGCACGGCGCGGCGGGCGGCATCGGCACCGTCGCCGGCCGGCTCGCGAAGGCGGCGGGCGCGGGCGCGGTGTACGGGACGGTGTCCTCGCCCGCGAAGGCCGCGTACGCGCGCGAACACGGTTACGACGAGCTGTTCACCGGCGACTTCGGGCAGGACCCGGGCGCCCTGGAGAAGGCGGTCCGCGAGGCGACCGGCGGGCGTGGCGTCGACCTGGTCCTGGACCCGGTCGGCGGCGCGGTGTTCGAGGCCGGGCTCGCCTCCCTCGCCGTCTTCGGCCGCCTGGTCTCCTTCGGCAACGCCAGTTCCGCCGAGCCGTGGCGGGTCGGCCAGCCCGAGCTGTACCCGACCGGGATCTCCGTCTCCGGCTTCTCCGTCCTGTCCCTCGCCCAGACCGCGCCGGACGCCCTGCGCGCCCTCGCCGAAGAGGCCTTCGCCCGGGTCGTGGACGGTACGGTCGTCCTCCCCGTCACCGCCGAGTTCCCGCTCACGGACGCGGCCGAGGCGCACCGCCTGATGGGCTCCCGTACGAGCACGGGCAAGCTCCTGCTGAAGGTCGCGTAGCCGACCCGAGCCGACCCGAGCCGAGGGCGGGGGACCTGTTTGTACGACGAAGGCCGCCCGGCATATGCCAGGCGGCCTTCGTTCGTCGGGCACTCCTAGACCCCGGCCCCGGGCCCGTCGTCCTCGTCCCTCGCCTCGGCCTCCTCCGCCCAGGGCGCTCCCGGCACCACCAGCGGCGACCCCGTCACCGGGTCCGGGACAACCACCGACTCCAGGCCGAAGACCTCCCGTACCAGCTCCGCCGTGACGACCTCGGCCGGAGATCCCTCCGCCACCACGCGGCCCGCCTTCATGGCGACCAGGTGATCGGCGTACCGGGCGGCCTGGTTGAGGTCGTGCAGGACGACGACCACCGTGCGGCCCCGGACCCGGTTGAGGCGGCGGACCAGGTCAAGGACCTCGACCTGGTGGGAGATGTCCAGATAGGTGGTGGGCTCGTCCAGGAGGAGCAGATCGGTCTCCTGGGCCAGGGCCATCGCGATCCAGACCCGCTGGCGCTGACCACCGGACAGTTCGTCCACCGACCGGTCGGCGAGGGCGGTGACATCGGTACGTTCCATCGCGTCGACGACGGCCCGCTCGTCCTCCTCCGACCACTGCTTCCACCACGCCTGGTGCGGCTGCCGGCCGCGCGCCACCAAGTCCGCGACCGTGATGGCCTCCGGTGCGACCGGGGTCTGCGGCAGCAGCCCTATGGAGCGGGCGATCCGCTTCGTCGGGAGTTTCGCCAGCTCCTCGCCGTCGAGCAGGACGGCCCCGCCCTTCGGCTTGAGCAGCCGGCCGAGGGCGCGCAGGGTGGTCGACTTGCCGCACGCGTTCGGGCCGACGATCACCGTCACCCGCCCGTCCGGGATCGCGAGGTCCAGTTCCTCGACGACCGTGCGTTCCTCGTACGCGAGCGTCAGCCCGCGCGCCGCGAGCCGGCTCGTCCCGCCTGCCCCATCTGCCCCACTCGCCTCGCCCGTCTTCTCCACGGACTGTGCCGTCCGTGCCGTCCGAACGCTCATGACCTGCCTCCCACTCCACGGCCGCGCACGATCAGCCAGATCAGGTACGGGGCGCCGACCGCCGCCGTCAGGACACCCACCGGCAGTTCGGTGGGGGACAACAAACGCCGGCCCAGCAGGTCGGCGAGCACCACGATCAGCGCGCCGAGCAGCGCCGACGCGAAGAGCGGGATCTGCGCGGTACGGGTGGTGCGGCGGGCGATCTGCGGGGCGAGCAGCGCCACGAAGTCCACCGGCCCGGCCACTCCCGTCGCGACGGACGCGAGCGTCACGCCGACGGCCACAAGGCCGAGCCGGACCCGCCCGAGCCGTACGCCGAGCGCGGTCGCCGTGTCGTCGTCCAGCGACACCGTCCGCTGGGCCCGCGCCGCCCACGCGAGCGCCGGAAGGAGCGCGAGCAGCGCCCAGCGCAGCGGCGCCGCCTCGTCCCAGCCGCGCCCGTTGAGCGAGCCGGTCATCCAGATCTGGGCCTGCTGGGCGACGAGGTAGTCGCCCTTCGTCATGAAGAGATGGATCAGCGAGCGCAGCGCGATCGCGAAGCCGATGCCGATGAGCACGAACCGGGTGGCGTGCAGCCCGCCGCGCCACGCGAACGCGTAGACGAGGCCGGCGGCCAGCAGCCCGCCCGCGATCGACACGTAGGGGATCAGGTCGTACGACACGAGCCCGAAGGTCATCGCGGCGACCGTCACCGCGCCCGCGCCCTGGCTGATGCCGATGACGTCGGGGCTGGCGAGCGGATTGCGGGCGACGGTCTGGATGAGCGCGCCCGCGATCCCGAACGCGGCGCCCACCATCAGACCGGTCACGAGCCGGGGCAGCCGCAGTTCCTCGACGGCGAAACGGGCGGGCGAGCGCTCGGAGGTCAGGAGTATCCGCAGTACCTCGGAGGGGGCGGTGAACCGCTCGCCGACGCAGAGGTACGCGACCGACGCGGCGGCCAGCAGGACCAGCAGGCCCGCCCCGACGAGGACGGAACGCCGGTGCAGGAGGAAGGAGAAACGGCCGGCGCGCACCAGCGCGTGGCCGTACGGACGTACGCGCGCGGGGGCGTGGCGGTCGTCGCGGGCGCGGGGATCGGCGCTGGCGCCGACGCTTCCCGCCTTCGCCGTGGCGCTCCCGGCCTTCGCGGAGGTCGCCGGGGCGGTCTCAGGGGCGGCCTCCGGGGTGGTCGCCGGGGCGGGGGTGGTGTTCTCGGGGGCGCTCACGCGGGCACCGCCTTGCGCCGTACCAGCGTCACCAGGAACGGCACCCCGATCAGCGCCGTCATCACCCCGGCCGGCACCTCGCCCGGCGGGAAGAGGACCCGGCCGACGACATCCGACACCAGCAGCATCACCGGCCCGATGAGCGCCGCCATCGGCAGCACCCAGCGGTGGTCGGAGCCGACGACCGCGCGGGCGATGTGCGGTACGGCGAGCCCCACGAACGCGATCGGGCCGGCCGCCGCGACCCCCGCGCCGGTCAGCACGGTCGCGCCGAGCCCGCCCACGATCCGCACCGTGGCGACCCGCTGCCCGAGCCCCCGGGCGACGTCCTCGCCGAGCGCGAGCGCGTCGAGCCCGCGCGCCACCGACAGCACCAGGACCGCGCCGAGCAGCAGGAACGGCCAGACCTGGCCGACGATCTGGGCGTCCCGTCCGTCCAGCGAACCGATCTGCCAGAACCGGAACTCGTCGAGGGCCGATGCCTTCGTCGTCAGAACGCCGGTCGTCACCGACAGCAGAAGCGCGTTGACCGCCGCTCCGCCGAGCGCCAGTTTCACCGGCGTGGCGCCGCCGCGTCCGGCGGCGGCGATGGCGTAGACGGCGACGGAGGCGAGCGCGGCGCCCGCGAAGGCGAACCACACGTAACCCGTAAGGGTGTGCACCCCGGCGAAGGCGATCGCGAGGACGACCCCGACCGACGCGCCCTGGCTGATGCCGAGGATGCCGGGGTCGGCGATCGGGTTGCGGGTGATGCCCTGGAGGGCGGTTCCGGCGAGGGCGAGGGCCGCGCCGACCATCAGGCCGATGAGCGTACGGGGCAGGCGCAGCTCCCGTACGACCTCGGCGTCGGGGCTCAGCGCGCCGGGGCCGCTGTGCGTCAGGGCGTCGAACACCGTCGACGGCGCGATGGCGCGGGCGCCCACCGCGAGACTGAGGACGACCGCGAGCAGCAGGGCGACGACCCCCGCCGTGATCGCGACGACCCGCCGGGGCGCGCCCCGGGTGCGTATGGCGGACGAGGGGGACGTGGCGGTCATCGGCACCCACCGGAGGCTCGGGACTGACGAACAGACAGGCTGGTGAAGCTTGCGGACAGACGAACTGGCGGACCGTTCGATGGTGCGACGGTCCACGGCCGGGTGGGGCCGCGCAGGGCTGAAAAGAGGGGGAGGTTTGGTAAGGCTTGGCTAAGTCTAGACCCCGGTGTTTTCGCGTACGCGGGCACAATGGGCCCTATGCAGAGCATGTACGCGGCACCCACCGTCGGCTTCGATCTCGACATGACGCTCGTCGATTCGCGCCCCGGCATCAAGGCGACCTACCTGGTGATCGCCGCCGAGACCGGCGTTCCGATCGACGCCGACCTGGCGGTTTCCCGGCTCGGGCCGCCGCTGGAGCGGGAGCTGGCGGAGTGGTTCCCGGCGGAGCGGGTGACGGAGATGGCGGAGCGCTACCGCACGCTGTACCCGGTGCACGCCATCGAGCCGAGCCCGGCGCTGCCCGGTGCGAAGGATGCGATTCAAGCCGTTCGCGAGGCGGGCGGCCGGGCGATCGTCGTCACCGCGAAGAACGCGCCGCTCGCGCGGCTGCACCTGTCCCACCTCGGCATCGAGGCCGACGAGGTCGTCGGCGGACTGTGGGCCGAGGGCAAGGCGGAGGCCCTGCGCGCGCACGGCGCGAAGGTGTACGTGGGCGACCACATAGGCGACGTGCGCGGCGCGGCCACGGCCGGCGCCCTGTCGGTCGCGGTGGCCACCGGACCGTGCGCCGCGGAGGAGCTGCGGGACGCGGGCGCGCAGGTCGTGCTGAGCGACCTGACGGACTTCCGTGCCTGGTGGGAGGGCTACCGGGGCTGAGCGGCGGCGGCCTGGACGGCCCGCGCCCGGCGGCGCTGCACGGCGATCGAACGCAGCACGCCGGCGCCGGCGACGAGGAAGCCGACGCCCATCAGCATGGAGACGAGGTAGGCGACCGTCGGGAACGGCGCGGTGCCGAGCAGCAGCGGCGCCACCGTGACGAGGGTCGCGACCGCGCCCACGATGAAGACGATCACACCGGCGCGGACCAGACCGTCTCCGGCGGCGCTGTCGTCCGCCGGGGCCGGAGCCGGGGCCGAGGGGGTTTCACTACGCATTCGGCCAGGGTAGTTCCCTGGCCGGGTGGAACGCGCCGGTGGCGTCTTGTCAGCGGCCCTGAGGCCATTAGCCTTGGTCCCCGGCGGGTCGTCATCGCGACCCGCTCTCTGTCTCTTACAAGAACTTTTCCGTAGAGCCGGGCTCCCGGCGCCCCCATCGAGTACGAGGACGAGGACGGACGTGCCTACCGGCAAGGTCAAATGGTTCAACAGTGAGAAGGGCTTCGGCTTTCTCTCCCGTGACGACGGCGGCGACGTCTTCGTGCACTCGTCGGTGCTCCCCGCCGGAGTCGACGCCCTCAAGCCGGGGCAGCGCGTGGAATTTGGTGTCGTCGCGGGTCAGCGCGGTGACCAGGCGCTCTCCGTGGTCATCCTCGACCCGGCCCCGTCCGTCGCCGCGGCGCAGCGCCGCAAGCCCGACGAACTGGCGTCCATCGTCCAGGATCTGACCACGCTCCTGGAGAACATCACCCCGATGCTGGAGCGCGGCCGCTACCCCGACAAGGCGCACGGCGCGAAGATCGCCGGCCTGCTGCGGGCGGTCGCCGACCAGCTCGACGTGTGACCCGTACGGGCTGGTGACCTGGGGGTTCACACGCCACCGGCGCTGCCGGCACCACCGATTCCACGGATCCTGCCGGCTCCCCTTTTTGTGACGCGAGGGCGCGCACCCCTACGGGTGTGCGCCCTTCGCCGTCCCCGGGGCTTCCCGTAGGGGGACCGCCCGAGGGGATGTCCCCTACGGGAAGGTGTCCCCTACGGGAAGCGGAGCGCGTCCGGGGCGAGTGCCGGGACGAGGCCCTCGGCCGCCGCGCGCGTGAGGAGCCCGCGGACGGCGGCGTAGCCGTGCTCGCCGAGGTCGGCGGTGAACTCGTTGACGTAGAGACCGATGTGCTGATCGACGACCTTGGGGTCCATCTCCTGCGCGTTCTCCAGTACGTACGGCAGGGAGACGGCCGGGTCGTCCCAGGCCATCCGGACCGAGGCGCGCGCCGAGTCGGCGAGCAGTCGCAGGGTGTCCTCGCCCAGCGAGCGCCGGGCCACGATCGCGCCGAGCGGGATCGGCAGGCCGGTGGTCAGCTCCCAGTGCGCGCCCATGTCGGCAAGCGCGTGCAGCCCGTAATCCTGATAGGTGAACCGTGCCTCGTGGATGACGAGCCCGGCGTCCACCTTGCCGTCCCGTACGGCCGGCATGATCTCGTGGAACGGCAGCACCACGATCTCGCCGACCCCGCCGGGGATGGTGTCGGCGGCCCACAGCCGGAACAGCAGATACGCGGTCGAGCGCTCGCTCGGCACCGCGATCGTCTTCCCTGCCAGCTCCGCCGGATCGGTCGTCTCGCGCGTGAGGACGAGCGGTCCGCAGCCCCGGCCCAGCGCGCCGCCGCAGGGCAGCAGCGCGTACTCGTCGAGGATCCACGGCAGGACGGCGTACGAGACCTTCAGTACGTCATATGCCCCGTCGCCGCGCTCGGCCCACCCATTGGTGAGGTCGATGTCGGCGAAGGTCACGTCGAGGCGCGGCGCGCCGGGGACGCGGTCGTGGGCCCAGGCGTCGAAGACGAAGGTGTCGTTGGGGCAGGGCGAGTAGGCGATCTTCAGGTTCACTGCGGGATTCCCTCGGGGTCCACGAAGACGGTGCGGCTGAGCAGCTGGAAGGCGTCGCGCAGCGCGGCCAGGGCCTCGCCGATCCGCCAGGCGGCGCGGTCGCGCGGGCCGACGGCGTTGGACACGGCGCGGATCTCGGCGACGGGCACGCCGTACGCGGCGGCGGCCTCCGCCACCCCGAAGCCCTCCATGGCCTCGGCGGCGGCACCCGGGTGACGGGCCGCCAGCTCGGCGGCGCGCGCGGCGGTTCCGGTAACGGTCGAGACAGTGAGTACCGGGCCGACGACGGCCGGCCGGCCCGCGTCCGCGAGGGCCTGGGCGATCCGGTCGGTCAGCGCGGACGCGACGGGGTGGGCGGACCGTCCGAAACCGAGTTCCTCGACGGCGAGATAGCCGTCGGGCGTCTGGGCCCCCAGGTCGGCGGCGACGACGCGGTCCGCGATGACGACGCTCCCGAGGGGCGCGCGCGGCGCGAAGCCGCCGGCGATCCCGGCGGAGATCACGAGGTCGTACGGGCGGCCGTCCGGAGCGTCGTTCAGGCCTCCGTCGGGGCCGCTGTTCGCGGGGGAGGCGCTGGTGGCCGCGACGGCCAGGGCCGTGGCGGTCGCGGCGGCGGCGGCCGCGGGGCCGACGCCTGCGGCGAGCACGTCGACAGTGAGGCCAATGGGACCAGTGAGGCTGGTGAGACCAATGGGGCCAGTGGGGCGGGTGAGGCCCGGCGTGGCGGAGGTGCCCGGAGCGCCGGGCGTGCCGGGCGCGTCCGGAGTGTCGGATGCGCCGGAAATGTCAGGCGTGTCGAGGGTGTCCGGGATCGCGAGGCGGCGCACCGCCAGGCCGCCGGGCAGCCGGATCGTTCCGGCAGTGGCGGCGGCAGGGGGTTCCGCGGCACCGGCGCCGGCCGGTTCCGCGGGGTGGCCGAGGCCCGTGACGACGGAGTCCGCCTCCGCCGCCACGGCCGTCACGACCAGAATGCGAGGGGACAGGGTCAGGACTTCTTCTTGAGCTCGAAGTGCCAGATCCCGGCCACGTTCTTGCCGGAGTTCGCGACGATGGTCACCTGGGTCTCCTCCGGAGCCTGGCCCATCTGGCTGGAGAAGAAGGCGCTGGCCGGGATGGAGCGGAAGGTGCCCTTGAACGGCTCCGGCTCCGCGTTCCGACCCCCGAGGAAGATCGTCCAGCCCATGTCGGCGATCTCGGGATCGACGCCGAAGCGGACCTGGTCCATGGCGGGGTCCACGGAGATGGACTGGGTGGGCTTCTTGTTGAGGCAGCCCGGGATGTCCTTCTCCGGGAGCGGCTTGCCGTCGTTGTAGCAGGCAGCCCCGGTGTTCACCGACTTGGTCCCGACCGTCACGGTCGCGAGCGGGGTCGGCTTTTCGCAGGCGGACAGGACGAGGAGCCCCGCGGAGACGGCCCCGACGGCCAGGGCGGCCCGGCGGCGCTTGGGGGTGAGGAACGCAACGGTCATGGCCCGAAGGCTATCGGTCCGCCGCGTCCACGACACGCGGGGGTACGGCGTGCCGCCTGACAGACCCCCGCCTCGCCCCACCGGAACGGCGGCCCGGGGAGGCGCGCGTGACGCCGTACGGGGCGGTGCCGCCCTCCGTACCGCATATGCCGTACGTACTCCGCCATCCGCGCGTACGCGTGCGTACGGCCACGTGGGAGGCCCTGCGGCCGCCCCGCGAGGGCTCTGTGACGCCCGCCCCGCGACGGCCTTCGCGACGGCCTTCGCGACGGCCTTCGCGACAGCCCGGCGGCGGTTCGAAGGCTGTTCTCCGGACGGTCGGACGGCCGGGCGGCTGGGCGGCTGGACGGTCCGAGACAGCGGCCTATGCCACCCGGGGCCGAGGAGTGTTCCCGTGAGGCCCGTGCCGCCGGGACTCCGCGATCAGCCCCCGCAGGGACAGCAGCGCGCCGAGGCCGAGGATGCCGGCCGCGACCGCCATCCCCAGCGGGCCGTTCAGCGGCAGCGCGATGCCGATGCCGCCGCCCACCACCCACGCCATCTGAAGCGCCGTCTCCGAACGGGCGAACGCCGAGGTGCGCACCGACTCCGGCACGTCCCGCTGGATCAGCGCGTCGAGCGACAGCTTGGACAGAGCCTGCGTCAGACCCGCCGTCCCGCCGAGCACCGCGACCATGGGGCCGCCGAAGAACACCGCCGCGAGGATCGTGGTGGCGAGGACGGCTGACAGCATGGTGGCGATGATCACCTCGGGGCGCCGGCCCCGGCCGCGCAGCAGGGAGCCGATCGCGGTCCCGCAGGCGTTGCCGACGCCCGCCGCCACTCCCACGATGCCGAGCGACACCGCCGCGCTCTGCCCCGGCAGCGGGTGCACGCGCAGCAGGAACGCCAGGAAGAAGATCAGGAAGCCGCCCAGCATGCGCTGCGCGGCGTTCGCCTGGAGGCCGTGCAGGACGGCCGGGCCGACCGTCCGCAGATTCGGCTTCCGCTCGCCGCGCGTCCGGCTCCGCCCATAACGGCGGCCTGGAGGGCCCTGGGGCGCCGCCGGCGGGATCATCCCGGGGATGCCCCCGCCAGGGGCCTCAGGGCCCTTCCCAGGGCCGCCAGGGGCCCCTAGTGGCTGCGGCTCGGCAGCCGCCTCGGAGGAAGCCGTGGAGGCCGTGGGAGCCCCAGAAGCCGTAGAGGAGGTCGCGGGGTACGCGTGGGGCTCGGCGGCCCCGCCGGCCCCCGTGGTCTCTGAAGGCCCGGCAGTCCCGGCGGCCCCGACGGCTCCTGAGGGCCCGCCAGCCCCCGCTGTCCCCGGGACCGTTCCGCCGCCTTCCCAGCCGTCTCCGCGGCCCCCGCCTTCTCCGCCGCTCCCGATGTCCTCGCCGCCCGCGTCCTCCCCGGCCGTGAGCAGCCGGGCGCGCCGTTCGCCCTTCGCGGAGTCCACACCGGGCGGCAGCCGCAGCGCCCAGTACCCGCCCAGGAGGAACACGGCGCACGCCCCGTACAGCGGCCAGCCCGGCCCCACCAGTTGGAGCCCGGCCGCGATCGGCGCGGCGGCGCCGGTCGCGAGCAGGCCCGCGAGCGTCACCCGCGAGTTGGCCCGGACCAGCGAGAAGTCCGGTGGCAGCAGCCGCGGCACGACGGCGCTGCGCACCACTCCGTACGCCTTCGACGCCACGAGCACGCCGAGCGCCACCGGATACATCTGGATCCCGCCGTGCGCGATCGTGACGGACAGCGCGACGGCGAGCATCGCGCGGGCCAGCATGGAGGCCGCCATGGCCGCGCGGCGGCCGTGCGGGAGCCGGTCGAGCAGCGGGCCGATGACGGGCGCGAGAAGCGTGAACGGGGCCATCGTGATGGCCAGGTAGAGGGCGACCCGGCCGCGTGCCTCGTCGGTGGGCACGGCGAAGAAGACGGTGGAGGCGAGGGCGACGGTGATCATCACGTCGCCGGCGCCGTTCACGGCGTGCAGTTCGATCAGTTTGCCCAGGCCCGTCTCGCCCGCGCCGTGCGCGTGCGTGACGCGGCGAATGCCCCGCGCGGAGGCGGTGAACGGCAGTCGCAGGGCGCGCCCGACCCTCCGGCCCGCTCGGCTGAGCGGTCCGGCATGATCGTGGGATCGTGCGGGAGACCGTGCGGCTGCCACCTCGCCATAGTGCCCCACGCACGGCTCCGGCGGGCCGCGTGGCGTCCGGCATGCGGGCCACTTGGGGCGCGCAGGTGGGCTGAGCGCGGCGAACGGGGTAGCGTGCGTAGCGCGCCACCGGCGGATGTGCTCGGCCGCGCGCCTCTTCGGCATCCCGCAGAATGGATGACGATAGGTGTGCCCGAGTCATGCGAGAGATCGTCGGGCGTGGACGTCGATGCGGCCCTCAGGTCCGCTCCGCCCACTGCCCAGGCCTTCGCTCCCGCTCCTCGGCCGGCGCACCCGTGAGACGGCGTAGGAGAGAAGCGAGACCTGTGAGTGCTGCGACGACGCGAAGCCGTACCCAGCGAGCCCCGCGTGCCCCGCGAGCCGCGCGTACCCCCGACCGTCTCTGCGCCGAGGCGGTAGACCTCGCCAGGGAGGCCGCCGAGGAGGCGGCCGCGCCCGGCGTGGTCGGCGAGCACGTGGAGACCGTCGCCGAGGGCGACCGGGTCGTCACGCACTTCTTCGAGTCGAAGGAGCCCGGCTACCGGGGCTGGCGCTGGGCCGTCACCGTGACCCGCGCGTCCCGCGCCAAGAACGTCACGCTCGACGAGACCGTCCTGCTGCCCGGCCCCGACGCGCTCCTCGCACCCGAGTGGGTGCCGTGGAGCGAGCGGCTGCGCCCCGGCGACATGGGGCCCGGCGACCTGCTCCCGACCGACCAGGACGACCTGCGCCTGGAGCCGGGCTACACGGGCGAGGACACGCCGCCGCCGAACTCCGCCGTCTCCGAGGAGATGGCCGACCACCTGGACGCCGAGGACGCCGAGATCACCGGCCGCGCCCCGTCGCGCGGTGCCGTCGCGGCCGTCGCCGACGAGCTGGGCATGCGCCGGGCCCGGGTGCTGTCCCGGTACGGGCTGCACCTCGCGGCCGACCGCTGGGACGAGGCGTTCGGCCCGAACACGCCGATGGCCCAGGCCGCCCCCGCGACCTGTGTCTCCTGCGCCTTCCTGGTGCCGATGGCGGGCTCCCTGAAGCAGGGGTTCGGCGTCTGCGCCAACGCCTTCTCGCCGGCCGACGGCCGGGTCGTGTCGCTCGCGTACGGCTGTGGCGGGCACTCCGAGGCGGCCGTCATGCCGAAGCCGCCGCGCCCGGCGGCGCCGGTCCTCGACTCGGTCTCGGCGGACGAGTTCCCGCTCCGCCCGGCGAAGGACTCGGGCTCGACGTCGGAGCCGGACGGGACGTCGGAGGACCTGGGGCACTCGTAGCCCGTCCCTCGGTTCGTTTCGCGACCCGTAGGGGGTCGCGTTCGGGGCCCGTCCTGCCCGGGGTTCCAGGGGCAGGACGTACGTCCGTGAGGCGCGAGCCCGTACCCCCTGACGTGCGGTGGCGGCCGTACGTGCCGCTTCGCGGCATATGCCGACCGTGTCCCGCTCGTACGTGCGTGTCGGCCCGTACGCGCGCGTCCCGTACGGGTCCCACCCGCGTCCCGTACGTGCCCTGAGCCCACACCCCGCGCGCCCGCATCCCCCTGCCCCGACGGGGTAGGGGCCGAGGACGGAACCGGTGGGGCCGGGGTTGTCGGGGTCTCCCCGGGCGGATCCTCAGGGGCGCGTACGTCCCCTCGCGCGCCCTCCCGGAGCGATCGCGCCCCGGCCGTCGGAGCGGTCGCGGGCACGGTACCTTCGGGCACCGGCACCGGGCAGTCGCCCGGCCCTGGGCCGGGCCCGGAGTCCCGGACCGGCCCGATCCGACCCGCCCCCCACACCGCAGAGTGGAGTCAGACGTGAGCGTCGTCAGCGTCAGGACGTCGACCGACGGAGCCGACCCCTTCGGTACCGCACGGCTCCGCAGAGGCGTGCTCGACGCGTGGGCCGCGGGCCCGGCGCGGTTCCGCGAGGACGCCAACGCCGAGGAGGACCTGGTCCTCGGCGGCTACCGCGACCGGCTCGTGGTCGAACTCGCTCAGAACGCCGCCGACGCCGCCCGCCGCGCCGGTGTCCCCGGCCGGCTCCGGCTCACCCTGCACCCGGCCGGCGCCGACGGCCCCGCCGTCCTCGCCGCCGCCAACACCGGCGCCCCGCTCGACGCCACGGGTGTCGAGTCCCTGTCGACGCTGCGCGCCTCCGCCAAGCGCACCGAGCACGACTCCGATGCCGCCGCCGGCACCGTCGGCCGCTTCGGCGTCGGCTTCGCCGCCGTCCTCGCCGTCTCCGACGAACCGGCCGTCCTCGGCCGCCACGGCGGCGTCCGCTGGTCGCTGGCCGAGGCCCGCGCGCTCGCCTCCGACGTCGCCCGGCACAGCCCCGGCCTCGGCGACGAACTGCGCCGCCGCGAGGGCCACGTCCCCCTGCTGCGGCTCCCGCTGCCCGCCGAGGGCACCGCGCCCGACGGCTACGACACGGTCGTCGTGCTGCCGCTGCGCGACGCCGCGGCCGTCGACCTCGCCGAGCGGCTGCTCGCCGCCGTCGACGACGCCCTGCTGCTCACCCTGCCCGGCCTGACCGAGGTCGTCGTCGAGACCGCCGAGGGCGTCCGCACCGTCACCCGCGCCGAGCGCGACGGCTACGTCCACATCCAGGACTCCGCGACCGGCGCCCACCGCTGGCGGACGGTCAGCCACGGCGGCCCGCTCGACCAGGCCCTCCTCAAGGACCGCCCGGTCGAGGAACGGCTCCGCCCGCACTGGTCGGTCACCTGGGCCGTCCCCGTGGACGAGGACGGCGCGCCCCGCTACCCGCGGACCACGCCGGTCGTGCACGCCCCGACCCCGACCGACGAGCCGCTGGGCATTCCCGCCCTGCTCATCGCGTCGTTCCCGCTGGACACCGCCCGCCGCCACCCGGCGCCGGGCCCGCTGACCGACTTCCTGGTGGACCGGGCCGGTGAGGCATATGCCGAACTGCTCGCCGGCTGGCGGCCCGTCACCACCGGCACGCTCGACCTCGTCCCCGGCCCGCTCGGCAAGGGCGCGCTCGACGGCGCGCTGCGCGCGGCCATCCTGGACCGGCTGCCGCGGATCGCGTTCCTGGCCCCCGCCCTCGCCTCGGAGGACCTGCCCGCGCTGCGGCCGATCGAGGCCGAGGTCGTGGAGGGCGCGGGCGCCGCGACGGTCGAGGTGCTCGCCGAGGTGTTCCCGACACTGCTGCCGGCCGGTCTGGAGCGGCGCGTGGAGCTGCGCACGCTGGGCGTGGGACGGCTGCCGCTGACGGAGGCCGTGGACCGGCTCGCGGGCGTGCAGCGGACGCCGGAGTGGTGGTGGCGGCTGTACGACTCGCTGGCGGGCGTCGACCCGGAGCGGCTGACCGGCCTGCCGGTGCCGCTGCAGAGCCCGGCGGGCGAACCATCGCCGGACGGGCTGCCGGCCGACGAGCTGTCGGCGGACGCGGCGGCGGCGAGCCTGACGGTGGCGGGCACGCGGGTGGACACGGGGACGGGCCCGGGGACGGGCCCGGCGGCGGACGCGTGGGCGGACCCGCTGACGGACCCGGCCGCCGGCACGAACGCTGGGACCGTGCCCGTGCCCGGGGCCCGGATCCGCACCACCATCGGCCCCCGCCAGGTCCTGCTGCCGCAGGCGGACACCCCCGCCGATCTGACCCGGCTCGGCCTGAAGGTCGCCCACCCGGACGCCGCGCACCCGATCCTGGAGAAGCTCGGCGCCGTGCCGGCGACCCCGCGCGCCGTCCTGACCACGCCGCAGGTACGGGCGGCGGTCGCCGCCTCGCTCGACGCGGGCGAGATCTGGGACGAGGACGGCGATTCCCTGGACGCCGACGAGCTCGCCGAGACCGTCCTCGCCCTCGTCCGGGACGCCGATCTGGCGCCCGGCGACGAGCCGTGGCTCGGCGCGCTCGCCCTGCCCGACGAGGACGGCGAGCTGACCCCGGCGGGCGAACTGGTGATGCCCGGCTCGGCCTTCGCCTCCGTGATGCGCGAGGACGAACTCCCGCTCGTGGACGCCGAACTGGCCGACCGGTGGGGCGAACAGCCGCTCGCCGCCTGTGGCGTGCTCGCCTCCTTCCAGCTCGTCCGCGCGGCCGACCTCGTGCTCGACCCCGACGAACTGGAGCCCCGCGAGGGCGACTTCGCGGAGCCCGACGACGCCGGGCTGCTCGACGCCGTCGACGTGTGGTGCGAGGACGTCCTCGACCGGCTGCCGGACACCCCGGTGCCGCCGGTCGCGACGGAGATCGTCGCCGTACGCGACCTCGACCTCGTGGACGACGACGCCTGGCCCCGGGCGCTCGCCCTGCTTTCCCGGCCGCCGCTGCGCGACGCGCTGACCCAGCCCGTACGCGTCCTGCTGCCGGACGGCACGACCGAGACCGTACGGTCGTACACCGCCTGGTGGCTGCGCGACCACCCCGTCCTCGACGGGCGCCGGCCCGCCGGTCTGCGCGCGGCCGGTACGGACCCGCTGCTCGCCGGGCTCTACGACGCCGCCGACGCCACCGGCTTCGAGGACGAGCAGGTACTGCGCGCCCTGGGCGTCCGTACCTCCGTGACCGCCCTCCTGGACGAGCCCGGCGGCGCCGCCGAACTCCTTGCCCGCCTCGCCGACCCGTCCCGCGAGGTCACCGGCGCCCAACTCCACGCCCTGTACACGGCCCTGGCCGACCTCGACCCGGAACAGGTCACCCTGCCCGACGAGTTGCGCGCGGTCGTCGACGGCACTCTGGTCGTCGTGGACGCGGCGGACGCCCTCGTCGCCGACGCCCCCGACCTGCTGCCGCTCACCGCGGGCCTGCCCCTGCTTCCGGTCGCCCCCGACCGGGCGGCCGATCTGGCGGAGCTGTTCCAGGTACGCCGGCTGAGCGAGGCCGTCGAGGCGGAGGTGACGACGGACGGCGAGGAGCACGAGGTCCCGCCCGCCGTCCACGCCCTCCTCGGCCCGGCCACCCCGGCCACGTACGTCGAGCACGACGAACTCCGCGCCGCCGGCACCGAACTCGACTGGCGCCGCACCCCTGACGGCACCCTCCACGCCGCCACCCTGGAGGGCGTCGCCGCGGGCCTGGCCTGGGCGACGGGACAGTGGCCGCGCCGCTTCGAGGTGGCCGCGCTGCTCGAAGACCCGTCGCGTACGGAGGAGTTGGCGCGGGACCGCTGGTTCGACTGACGGGGGCGTTCGGCGGGTCCGGCGGGGCTCGGGGCGCGATTCCGGGGGTCGTACGGCAGCCGTAGCCGGGAGCGGGACCGTACGTGAGGGGGCCGGGCGAGTGCGGCGGGGACGTGCGACCGTCCGCCACCGGGCGCCCGCCCCGCCTCCCCCGGCCGGCCGACCGCGCTTGCGGGCCCCCGGGCCCGGTGGCAGCGTCGCCGGTGGGCCGGGCGAGACGGCACCGGCGGGGCGCGACCGGATGAGGGACAGGGCATGGCCAAGGAAGGACTGCGGGTCACCGTGCAGGGCGACCTGCCGGCGGACGCGATGGAGCGGATCACGGACGCCGTGCGGCGGACGGTCCTCGACGAGGTCGCCGAACTCGATCTCGCGCCCCCGCTACGGGAGGCGGACCCCGGCGAACCGGGGAAGCCGAAGGCCGCTCCGTCCCGTCCGCCGATCATGGGGATCATCCTCGAACCGGAGGAGTAGTGGCCGGAGTGGCCGGAGTGGCCGGAGCGGCCGGAGTTGCCGGGGGAGACCCCCTTCGGCCGGGAGCGGGGAGCGCGGCGACCTGCCCCAGCAGCTCCTGTACGACCGGCCATCTGCTGCTTGGGATCGTCCGGCCGGACGGGACCGTGGCCGCGCTCCACCCGCCGCTGCCGGTGACCGCCGCGTTCGCCGAGCGCGCGGCGGCGCCGGGGATGCGCCCGCCCGAGGCCCGGTTCCGCTTCGCCGGGCCGTGCGTCGAGTCGGCGTGCCGCCAGTGGGCGGAGGGCCGGTGCTCGGTGGGCGACGAGGTGGCGGGCCGGGGCCGTGCCAAACGTGCCACGCAGGGTTCGCACGGCTCTCATGGTGACTCCGGCGCGCCCGCGCCGCCGCCGTGCGCGATCCGTTCCACCTGCCGCTGGTGGGCCCAGGGCGGCGCCGACGCCTGCCGCATCTGCCCGGGTGTCGTGCACACCACGACGGTGGCGTCCGTCTGACGGCCGGGACGGGGTGCTGTCGGCGGTGCCGGTTACGGTGCGCGGCATGACAGGTTGGATCAAGAGCGGTGTCATCGCGTGGATCGATGGGCACCGGCGCGAGGACGAGACCGTCCTGCTGTACGTCAAGGGCGTCGGCCTGACGGACCTGGCGGAGGCGCTGAACGCGCGCCACCGGCCGGCGTTCGCCCGAGGCGGCGAGGTCGCCCCTGGCGAGTGGGGCGTGCTCGTGCACCCCATGTACAACCCGGCTCGCGACGACTACGCCCCGGTCGACTACCGCGAGTTGTGTCCGCCGGGGGCCGAGCTGGTGGTGTTCGTCCCTAATCCCTCCCTCGCCCAGGCGCACGGTCCCCACGCGTACCACTTCAAGGACGGCCGGGCCGTGTCCTGCGTCGACTACGAGGCCCCTGCATACGTCGGCGAGTACTGGCCCAACGAGCTGGCGCCCGTCATCACGGCCGCAGGACTGGCCTCCGGGGGCGAGGACTTCGAGGGCCAGGACTCCGAGCGCGAGGACTACTAGGAGCGGCTGACCCGATTGATCAGCGAGCAACTGAGGCTTCCCGCACTGGATCGCGCCACCCTCACCGTGGACCACGACCTCATCACCTCCTACGACTAAGGGGTGTTCGGCCGGTCCTCGGCGCGCCTCACTCCCTCGGCAGCCCCATCGAGTTCGGGAACGGGATCGTCCCGGAGTCCGTCACCTCGCGGGCGACCGGTGCGAGCAGCTCGGTGATCCGCTCGCGTTCCTCCTGCCCCAGCGCCTCGTAGTACGGCCGGCCGGCGAGGTCGTCCGTGCGGGCTTCGACGTGGGTACGGAGGGCGTGGCCCTCGGGGGTGAGGCGGCCGTCGGCCGGGTCGATGAGGCCGCGGGCGACGAGGCGTCCGGTGGCCGCCTGCCAGTCGTCTTCGGTCCAGCCCCGGGTGTCGCGCAGGGTCCGCTCGGGTGCTCCGCCCGCGGCGGCGAAGACGACATGGGCCTCGCAGCCGTCGATCCCCTCGGACGTCAGCACGGCCACGTGGCCGTCGCCGCGGTGTTCGCGCAGCGCCGTCGTGGCCTGCCACAGGGCGGCCACCGGATCGCCGACTCCCGCCGCGTCCGAACCGGCAAGGGCCAGAGGGCGGTTGGCCGCGAACAGCGGCCGTCCGGCGCCGTCCGCGGCGGTGATCACCCGCTGGAGAAGCGGCACGAGTTCCCCGGCGGCGTCCGCCGCCGACGGCGCCACCCGGCGCAGTGCCGCGGCCGCCGCCTCCCTCCGGGCACGGAGGACGGCTTCGGGGGTGGCGAACGTCCAGGCGTCCGGGAGCGTGCGGCGTACCACCGAGGGGTGGAAGTTGTGGAACGCGGCCTCCACCACCCCGGCGGACACGGCGCCCAGCGGGGCGGCGCGGGCGGCGAAGTAGCCCATCCAGAGGCCCCGCAGCCCGAGGGCCCGGTTCGCCTCGCGGCTCTCCGGCGCGAAGTACGTGACGGCGTGCGCCGGTTCGGTGATCTTCCAGGCGCGACGGGCGAAAGCGCGCCGCTCGGCCGTGGTTCCCTCGTGTCCCTGATTCACGGCCGCCATCGTGCCAGAAACCCCAACTCCTCGCTTGGTGGCGGGGGTTGGGGTTTTCCGAGGTGGCGGGTGAAGAGAGGGGTGGTGGCGTCAGGCGGGGAAGCGCCGCCCCACCCACCGCCAGGCCCACTCCAGGACCGCCGCGCCGGCCGCCGCGATCGCCACGGCCGTCCACGGCATGGTCACCCCGACCAGCTTCAGCGCGAAGAACTGCTGGAGCCAGGGCACCACGAGGACGAGGAGGAAGGCGCCGCCCATGGATGCGACGAGTGCGATCCGCCACCACGTGTAGGGGCGGGCGATGATCGCGAGGACCCACATGGAGACCAGGAAGAGGGTGAGGGTCGCGGCGCTGGTCTCGGCGTCGAGGGCGCCCGAGCCCGCGTAGTAGCGGCGGGCCAGCAGATAGGTGGTGAAGGTGGCCGCCGCCGCGATGACGCCGGCGGGGATGGCGTACCGCATGACCCGCCGGACGAAGTTCGGCTTGGCGCGTTCCTTGTTGGGGGCGAGGGCCAGGAAGAAGGCCGGGACGCCGATGGTGAGGGTGGACAGCAGGGTCAGGTGCCGGGGCAGGAAGGGGTACTCGACGCCGGTGACGACGACCAGGATCGCGAGCAGCACCGAGTAGACCGTCTTCGTCAGGAAGAGGGTGGCGACCCGGGTGATGTTGCCGATGACCCGGCGGCCCTCGGCGACGACGGACGGGAGGGTGGCGAAGGAGTTGTTCAGCAGGACGATCTGGGCCACCGCGCGGGTGGCCTCGGATCCGGAGCCCATGGAGACGCCGATGTCGGCGTCCTTGAGGGCGAGGACGTCGTTGACGCCGTCGCCGGTCATGGCGACCGTGTGGCCGTGCGACTGGAGCGCGGCGACCATGTCGCGCTTCTGCTGCGGGGTGACCCGGCCGAAGACGGCGTTCTTGTCGAGGACCGTCGCCATGGCCTCGCGGTCGGTGGGCAGGGTGCGGGCGTCGACCGTGTCGGCGGCGCCGGGCATGCCGAGCTTGCCGGCGACGGCGCCGACGGAGACGGCGTTGTCGCCGGAGATGACCTTCGTGGTGACGTGCTGGTCGGCGAAGTAGGCGAGGGTCTCGGCGGCGTCGGGCCGCAGTCGCTGTTCGAGGGCGATGAGCGCGGTGGCGCGGGCCCCGGCGGCGATGTCGGCCCCGGCCCCGGCCCCGGGGGTGGTGGCCCCGGCGAAGGGGTTGTCGTTCCCGTTCCCGTTCCCGTCCCCGTCTCCGCCGGCCGTGGCGGTGGCCGCGCGGGCGAGGAGCAGGACCCGCAGGCCCTGCTCGCCCAGCCGGTCGGCCTCGGCGAGGGCCGGGTCGCCGGCCGGCAGCAGGACGTCCGGCGCGCCGAGCAGCCAGGCGGAGCGCGCCCCGCCGTCCTCCTCGAAGGCGGCGCCGCTGTACTTGCGGGCCGAGGAGAACGGCAGCGTGGCCGTACGCCGCCACCCCCCGCTGTCCGGGTAGGCGTCGATGAGGGCCTGGAGGGAGGCGTTCGGGTGCGAGTCGGACGCGCCGAGCGCGCCGAGCACTCTGCGTACGTACGGCTCGTCGGCGCCGTTCAGGACCTGGAGTCGGGTGACGTCCATGCCGCCCTCGGTGAGCGTGCCGGTCTTGTCGAGGCAGACGACGTCGACGCGGGCGAGCCCCTCGATGGCGGGCAGCTCCTGCACGAGGCACTGTTTGCGGCCGAGACGGATCACCCCGATCGCGAAGGCGACCGAGGTGAGCAGCACCAGGCCCTCGGGGATCATCGGGACGATGCCGCCGACCGTACGGGCGATGGCGTCCTTGAGGTTGTTGTGCTCGCCGACGAGCTGGCTGATGATCAGACCGATGGCGGTCGGGATCATCATCCACGTCACGTATTTGAGGATCGTGGAGATGCCGCCGCTCAGCTCGGAGCGGACGAGGGTGAAGCGGGACGCCTCCTCGGCGAGCTGTGCGGCATATGCCTCGCGCCCGACCTTGGTGGCGGTGAAGGCGCCGCCGCCCGCCACGACGAACGACCCCGACATCATCCGGTCGCCGGGGTGCTTCACGACGGGGTCGGCCTCGCCGGTGAGCAGCGACTCGTCGATCTCCAGGCTGTCGGCCTCGGCCACGACGCCGTCGACGACGACCTTGTCGCCGGGGCCGAGCTCGATGAGATCGTCCAGGACGATCTCGGAGGTCGAGATCTCGGCGGCGACCCCGTCGCGGCGGACGGTCGGCTTCGCCTCGCCGATGACGGCGAGCCCGTCGAGGGTGCGCTTGGCGCGCAGCTCCTGGACGATGCCGATGCCGGTGTTGGCGATGATGACGTAGCCGAAGAGGCTGTCCTGGACCGGCGCGACGAAGAGCATGATCAGCCAGAGCAGGCCGATGATCGCGTTGAAGCGGGTGAAGACGTTGCCGCGGACGATGTCGGCGGTGGAACGGGAACTGCGGACGGGTACGTCGTTGACCTCGCCGCGCTCGACGCGCTTGGCGACCTCGGTGGCGGTCAGACCGGTGGACCGGGGCGCGACGACGTCGGCGGCGGAGTCCTCGCCGGCGGAGTTCTCAGCGGCGGAGTTCTCGGGGTCGTGACCGGGACCGTGGCTGCGACCGGGGCCCGGGCCCGGGGCGGGGTCGGGGCCGGGATTCGGGCGCTCGGGACCGGGACCCGCGCCGCGATCCGGGCCGGGCTCGGCGGACACGGGGTCGCCGCCCTTCTCCGTACCGCCGGATCGTCGTTCCGATCCGCCGCCGGTGGAGCCGTGGTCGTCGGCTCCGCCGTCCCCGGTGTTGATCTTCGCCCGCTGAGTCATGTTTTCGACGGTACGACCGGTTATGGCCCCCCACCCACCGAAAGGCCGGAAGATCAGACCGGGGGAGGAGCGGGATGGTCCTCAGGCACGACACCGTCCCGCGAAGAGAGAGGGTCTACGGCCCTGGCGCGACGCCCGAGCTCCTGATCCCGCCGACCGCCGACCGCCGACCGCCGACCGTCGGCCACCGACCGCCGCTTCCGCGACACCCGGTCCGCCCGTCGCCGCGGTCCGGGCTACTGACCCGCGGTGTGCCCGGCTCCGGCTCCGGCTCCGGCTTCCGCCTCGGCCTCGCGCGCGGCCTGGTACCGCTTGATCGCCGCGTCGCGCTTCCGCACGTACCAGATGCCGATCAGACCGAGCCCCGCGCCGGCCAGGCAGGTCCACACCCACCAGGTCAGGTCGCGGTCGTCGAACCAGCCGTAGAAGGGGACCTGGACGAGGAAGAGGGCGAACCAAAGGATCGTGCCGCCTGTGATGGTGGCGACGACGGGCCCCTCCAGGGGCTCGGGCGCCTCGTGCTTCGGTGTCCACTTCGCCATGGGCTCAGTCTAGGCGGCCAGGCCGTAAGGCTGGTTTTCATGTTTTCGCATGAGCCCCTCCGAGCCTCTTGTGTGAAGCTCTAAAAATCACCGAGGCTCGCACACCGTCCGTACGCGTTCGGCCCGCGCTCGGTGACGATGAACCCTTGCGGGAGCGGGGTCTACGCGCGGAGATAGACGTTCGCTCGTTCATGTGTTCATACTGAAAAACGTTTGCCTATGGCCGGTTTCCTTCGTATGAACCGCCAAAAGGAACTTCTTCTCTCCTTTGACCCCCTCGAAGAGGAACCCCCATGAGTTCGACGGCCACCGCCGAGGCCCTCGCCCCGGAGCCGCAGGATCAGCGTCCGGTCTCCGGTTTCGACCGCTATTTCAAGATCACCGAGCGCGGCTCCACCGTCGCGCGTGAGGTCCGCGGCGGCTTCGCCACCTTCTTCGCGATGGCCTACATCATCGTGCTGAACCCGATCATCCTCGGCAGCGCCAAGGACATGTACGGGCACCAGCTCGACAGCGGCCAGCTCGTCACCGCGACCGTCCTGACCGCCGCGCTCTCGACGCTCCTCATGGGTGTCATCGGCAACGTGCCGATCGCGCTCGCCGCCGGTCTCGGCGTCAACACGGTCGTCGCCCTCCAGCTCGCGCCGAAGATGGCCTGGGCGGACGCCATGGGCATGGTGGTCCTCGCCGGTATCGTCGTGATGCTGCTGGTCGCCACGGGTCTGCGCGAGCGGGTCATGAACGCCGTCCCGGCCGGCCTGCGCAAGGCCATCGCCATCGGTATCGGTCTGTTCATCATGCTGATCGGCCTCGTCGACTCGGGCTTCGTCACCCGTATCCCCGACCTCGCGCACACCACCGTCCCGCTCCAGCTGGGCGGCGACGGTCACCTCACCGGCTGGCCGGTCCTGATCTTCATCGTGGGCACCCTGCTCACCCTCGCCCTCATGGTCCGCAAGGTCCCGGGCGCGATCCTCATCTCCATCGTCGTCATGACGATCGTCGCGATGATCGTCAACGCCGTCGCCAAGGTCCCGTCCTGGGGTCTGACCACCCCGGAGTGGCCGGGCAACCCGATCGCCACCCCCGACTTCGGTCTCTTCGGCGAGTTCAGCCTGTTCGGTGGTTTCCACAAGGTCGGCGTGCTGACGGGTGTCCTGTTCGTCTTCACCGTCCTGCTGTCCTGCTTCTTCGACGCCATGGGCACGATCCTCGGCGTCGGCGACGAGGCCAAGCTGATGGACAAGGACGGCAACTTCCCCGGCATCAACAAGGTCCTGCTGATCGACGGCCTGGCCGTCGCCTCCGGCGGCGCCACCTCCTCCTCCGCCACCACCTGCTTCGTGGAGTCCACGGCCGGTGTCGGCGAGGGTGCCCGTACGGGTCTCGCCTCCGTGGTGACCGGCGCCCTCTTCTCGGTCGCGCTGTTCCTCACGCCGCTCGCCACGATGGTGCCCTCGCAGGCGGCCACCCCGGCCCTGCTCGCGGTCGGCTTCCTGATCCTGGCCGGGTCGATCAAGGAGATCGACTGGAGCGACTACACCATCGCGATGCCGGCCTTCCTGGCGATGCTGATGATGCCGTTCACGTACTCGATCACGAACGGCATCGGCATCGGCTTCGTCTCCTTCAGCCTGCTGCGGCTCGCGGCCGGCCGAGGCCGTGAGGTCCCGGTGGCGATGTACGCCGTCTCGGCGGTCTTCGTCTTCTACTACGCGATGCCGGCGCTCGGCCTGACCTGATCGCCGGGGGCGTCGGAGGCCCCGTAGAACTTCTCCGTCTCCTCGACCGCGGTCTGGAACCGCTCGTCGAAATCCTCGCGAATGAGCGTCCGGACGACATAGTCCTGGACGCTCATTCCGCGTTTGGCGGCATGGGCGCGGAGCCGCTCGAACAGCTCCCCCTCGATACGCAGGCTGAGCACGGTCGAATCCATGCCCGTCAGGTTTGCGTTAAGGAACGGCCGCGCGCGTCACTTTCCGGGCCGCTCTCACCCGTTCGAGTGATAGATGTGAGCCGCATCTTCCCAATTGGTCTTTAGGTAGAGTAATGAGTTACGCTAAGGACATGCCCGATCTGTCCCACGGCTCCGCCGACGACGTCGCGGCCGTGAACGCGCTCCGTAACGCCGTCATGCGGCTGAGCCGACGGCTGAAGCACCAGCGCGTCGACGAGTCGCTGAGCCCCACCGAGATGTCGGTGCTCGGCACTCTGTCGCTGTGCGGTTCCGCGACCCCCGGCGAGCTGGCCCGCAAGGAGCACGTCCAGCCGCCGTCGATGACGCGGATCGTCGCGCTGCTCGAAGCCAAGGGACTGGTCAGGCTCGAACCGCACCCCGACGACCGCCGCCAGAAGGTCGTCAGCCAGACCGAGCAGGCCGAGGCCATGCTGGAGGAGTCCCGTACGAAGCGGAACGCCTGGCTGGCCGCCCTCGCCGAGGGCCTGGACGAGGAGGAGTGGGCGAAGCTGCGCGCCGCCGCCCCCGTCCTCGAGAAGCTGGCGCACCTGTAACCGCACGCGAGGCGCCGAGGAGGCGAAGCACTTTGAGTACGGGATCCGGAGCAGACTCCGCCCCCGTCCGAAAACCCGACACCGACACCGAGTCCGGTACCGAGCCAGGTAGCGGCATAGGGATAGGCACAGGCGCCGAAGGCGCCGCCGGCGACACCATCGACGACGCCGGCACCATGAGCACGAGCAGCAGTACCAGCACCCGTACCAGCACCACCAGCGCCGGCGACAGCGTCGGCATCAGCACCAGCGCCGGTATCGGCGAGGCGGCCGAAGTCGCCGCCGCGGCCCCGGCCGCCGTACCCGCTCCCGTCCCCGCCTCCGCCCCTGGGGCGGACCGCCCGGGCGCTGGCCCGGAGAAGGCCCAGGGCGAGCAGCGGGGCAAGACCTGGAGCGAGACTCAGGGCCAGGGTCAGGGCCGGAGCGAGACCCGGAGCAAGAGCCGGAGCGAGGGCAAGGGAACCTTCTCCTCGCTCGCGATCCGCAACTACCGGCTGTTCTTCTCCGGAGCGATCGTCTCCAACACCGGCACCTGGATGGCCCGTATCACCCAGGACTGGCTGGTCCTGAGCATCACCGGCTCCGCCACGGCCGTCGGCATCACGACGGCCCTCCAGTTCCTGCCGATGCTGCTGTTCGGCCTGTACGGCGGCGTTCTCGCCGACCGCTACCCCAAGCGCGCCATTCTCCTGGTCAGCCAGGCCGCGCTCGGCGTCCTCGGCACGATCCTGGCCGTTCTGACCCTGACCGGCAACGTCCAGGTCTGGCACGTCTACCTGATCGCCTTCCTGCTCGGCATGGTCACCGTCATCGACAACCCGACCCGGCAGGCCTTCGTCTCCGAGATGGTCGGCCCGGACCAGCTGCGCAACGCGGTCTCGCTGAACTCGGCCAACTTCCAGTCCGCCCGGCTGGTCGGCCCCGCCGTCGCCGGTGTGCTGATCGCCACCGTCGGCAGTGGCTGGGCGTTCCTGCTCAACGGCCTGTCCTTCCTCGCCCCGCTCGTCGGCCTGCTGATGATGCGGACGAACGAACTCCATAAGGTGGAGCGCGCCCCGCGCGGCAAGGGCCAGCTGCGCGAGGGGCTGCGGTACGTGGCCGGGCGGCCGGACCTGATCTGGCCGATCGTCCTGGTCGGCTTCATCGGCACCTTCGGATTCAACTTCCCGATCTGGCTGACCGCCTTCTCGGAGGAGATCTTCCACGTCGGCGCCGGTACGTACGGCCTGCTCAACACCCTGATGGCGGCCGGCTCCCTCGCGGGCGCCCTGCTCGCGGCGCGCCGCGGCTCGACGCGGCTGCGGATGCTGGTGATCGCGGCGGGCGTGTTCGGCGCGCTGGAGATCGCGGCGGCGCTGTCGCCGGCGTTCTGGCTGTTCGCGCTGTTGCTCGTACCGATCGGCATGATCGGTCTGACGGTCAACATCAGCGCCAACTCGGCCGTCCAGATGGCCACCGACCCGGTCATGCGCGGGCGCGTGATGAGCCTCTACATGATGGTCTTCGCGGGCGGCACCCCGATCGGCGCGCCGCTGCTGGGCTGGGTCACCGACAGTTTCGGTCCGCGGATCGGCTTCGCGACCGGCGGTCTGGTCTCGCTGCTCTCGGCGGTCGTGATCGGGGTGATCCTGGCCCGCGCGGGCGGTCTGAAGCTCTCGGTGGGCTGGCACCACGGCCATCCGAGGGTCCGCTTCGTCCCGAACGGACACCGCGGCAGGGAGCTGGTCGCGGCGGTCTGATGCCGGGCGACCCCTCGCGGCTCGTTTGTGCGGACGTACGGAGGCTTGCCCGGACGTACGGAGAGGGGGTGGGACCCGGCAAGGGTTCCGCCCCTTCCTCGTATCGCCGGACAGCCCTAACCGGCGGCTTGGGCGCTCGTGGGGGCGGCGGCGGTCGCGCGGGACCGGTACTCCTGGATGGCGACGTGCTTGCGGTCGAGTTCCGCGTCCCCTCTCCGTTTGGTGAGGGTCCCGGGAAGGGCGAGCGGACGCCCACGGTGCCTGGTGATCCGCAGATCCGTCCAGGTTCCGTTCCGGTTCGTCCGCCGCCGCTCCTCGACCCCGGCGATCTCGCTCCAGGGGACGCGGCGCCTGCTGACGAGGGTGCGGAGCTCCATCCCGGCCGAGGTCAGAAGCGTCCGGCCGTAGACCCGGTTGACCAGGTCGAAGATCGCGACCAGGTAGAGGATCCCGAAGACGCCGACCCACCACCACGGGTCCGATCCGATCTCGGCCAGGCCCATGGCCACCGTCGCACCGACGAGCACCGTCACCACGACACCGGTCCGCCACCAGTACCGCCGCCGGTCGGCCGGGCTGAAAACGATCCACACATCAGGCATGGCCGTGATGCTACGGGCGGGCTCGGCGAGGCGACGGCCCCGGGGCGGGGCCTCGGGGTGGGGCCTGGCGTCGAGGTGCCGCCGCTGTCAGCGGACGCGCATCTCCAGGATCTGGCCCGGCCAGTCGCCGACGGCGAAGGTCTCCGTACGGGTGAAGCCCTGGCGCTCGTAGTACGTGACCAGCCGGCCCTCGCTGCCCGCGAAGCAGTCCACGCGCAGGAGCGAGACGCCGAGGCGGCGGGTCTCGTCGGCCGCGTGGGCGAGCAGGGCGGCGCCCACGCCGCGCCCGTGGAAGCGGGAGCCGGTGGCGAGGAAGCGCACATACCGTTCCGGCTCGTCGGCCGGGGCCACGTACGACCCCGGGTGCGGGGTGAGGGTCAGGGTGCCCGCCGGGACGCCGTCGATCTCGGCGATCCACGGGGAGCCCTCGGTCACCACCTGCTCGACCAGCGCGGCCGTCTTCGGGCGCGAGGAGAAGGGCTCGGTGCCCCACTGCGCCGTGATGCCCTTGCCGCCCAGCCAGTCGACCGCGCTGTCGAGGAGCGAGAGGACGGCGGCGACATCGTCCGGCCCGCCCTGCCTGATCTTGATCCCGGTGTCCATCGGAGAGAGGTTAGGGGCGGGAAGCCGGTCAGGCCAGGCCCTCGGAGTGATCCACGGCGGGGCTCGGGCGACTGCCGGACTGCCACACTCTGCCCATGAGGCTTTTCGCCGCCGTGATCCCGCCGTCCGAGCAGCTGGCCGAGCTGGGCCGTGAGATCGATCTGCTTGGGCATATGCCAGGATCCGGCCTGCTGCGCTGGACCTCGCGACCCGGCTGGCACTTCACCCTCGCGTTCATGGGCGAGGCCGACGACGAGTTGCTTCCGGACCTGCGGGCCCGGCTCGGCCGGGCGGCCGGCCGTACGGCACCGTTCCCGCTCCGGCTGCACGGCGGCGGCCATTTCGGGAAGGCGGTGCTGTGGACGGGGGCGGCGGGCGGCCTGGACGAGCTGCGCCTGCTCGCCGAGCGCGCCGACGCGGCTGCTCGCCGGGCCGGGGTGCCGATGGACCGGCACCGCCGCTATCAGGCCCACCTCACGGTGGCCCGGTGCCGTACGGAGGATCTGGACCTGCGGCCCTACGTCGCCGCGCTCGACGCCTTCGAGGGCAGCCGGTGGCGGGTCGGGGAGCTGGCGCTGGTGCGCAGCCACCTTCCCGGCGGCGGTACGCCGGGGGAGCAGCCGCGCTACGAGACGGTCGACGCGTGGCCACTGGGCGGGTCGGGTTAACCTCGAAGCGTGGACCCGAAAACCCGAAACCGGATCATGGCCGGTGTGCTCGTCCTGATGTTCGCGATCATCGCGGTGACCTCCGTGGTGGGGTGACGCCCTGAAGCGGAGCGGCGCCCTCCCGGGCGTATGCCCCGGGCGGCGTGTCGGGGCGTTGTGATGCGCCGCGGCGCGTACCGTTGTCGCCTTTGATTACACAGAGTCATCCTTTTGGGGTGTTGCTGGCTTCACGGTCACTGCGCGTGGGCATGAGATCGATGTGTCCGACCAGAAGCAGTGCGCCAAGCGGCCGATCCTGACCGACGCCCGCCCCTTTTCCCTTCGTTTTTCCCTTCGTTCTCTTTCGCTCGTTCGCGCCGGAGTCTCCGGCGCGCCTCGCCGCGCGCTCGCTCACCCGCCGGATACCGCCTTATGGGACGGTGCCGGTGTCTGTCATGCCTGTGGCGTCCCGGCCGCTCGGCGCGTGCGTCGGCGCATGCGCGTGCGTGGTCACGGATGGGTGGACCCTCCGAGCCGCGCGACGAAGCGTTTCGCCGTCGCGGGCACTGCGGGCACTGCGGGCACTGCGGGCGTGGTGGACGTGGTGGACGTGCGCGGCGCCGGAGAGGCATGCGGCCCCCGGCCCGCCGATCCCGGGCATCGACCCGGCCTCGCGCTGTCGCCACGCGTTCCCGCCGAGGGGCCCGGCCCCGTGCTGTCACCGCACGACCCCGCCCCTCCGCCGGACCTGAGGCTCGGTCCCGATCCGGTCCTTCCGCCGACCCCTCCGTCGACCTCTCCACCGGTCCTTCCGTCGACCCCTCCGCCGGCCCTCCCGCCGGCCCTCCCGCCGGTGCGCCGCCGGGCGGCGCGAGCCGGAGCGGTCGGCGCGCCCCTGCGCCGTTCAGGGGTACCTGACCACGGCCTTCCCTGACTGATCCGCGCCGTCCCCTTTCCTTCCTCCCTCCCCCCTCGTTGGTCTTTTGGTTTGTCTTCTCCCTTCAGAAGGAGCACGTCCGCCATGTCCACCACCGCCGACGCGACCCCACCCGCACCGCCGCCCGCACCCTCGCCCGAGCTTTCCGCCACCCCTGCCGCCGCCCCCTCCGCCGACCCCGTCGAGTGGCCGCCCGCCGGGCACGGTGAGGCCCTGGCCGCCGAGTGCGCGCGGCTGCGGGCGGAGTGCCCGGTCGCCCGCGTCCGTACGCCCACGGGTGACGAGGCGTGGCTCGTCACCGGCTACGCGCTGGCCAAGCAGGTCCTGGAGGACGAGCGCTTCAGCCTGCGCGACGCGGCGAAGCCGGGGGTGCCGCGCCCGTACGCGCTGACGATCCCGCCCGAGATCGTCAACGCCATGGGCACGATGAACAACGCGGGGCTGCACGAGGAGGTGCTGCGCGCCTTCGGCCCCCGGTCGGGTCCGGTGTCGGCGCGGTGGCTGCGCGAGCGGGCGCACGGCCTGGTGGACGCGATGGTCGAGGAGGGCGCGCCGGTCGATCTGCGCGCGCGGTTCGCGGAGCCGTACTCCGCCGCTCTGATCTGCGAGATCCTCGGGCTGCCCTACGAGGAGGGGCTGCGGCTGATGTCCGGCCTCGATCTCGGTTTCCTCACCAGCCCCGTCGTGCCCGAGGGATCCGCGGCCAACTGGGGCAAGGACTTCGCCTTCGTCCTGCGGCACGTGCGTGCGCCGCGCGAGGAGCAGCGGGGGCTGATCCG
Source organism: Streptomyces sp. NPDC046203 (assembly GCF_040646255.1). Classification (NCBI taxonomy): domain Bacteria; kingdom Bacillati; phylum Actinomycetota; class Actinomycetes; order Kitasatosporales; family Streptomycetaceae; genus Streptomyces; species Streptomyces sp. NPDC046203. The sequence continues at coordinate 76,686 of NZ_JBEYZX010000006.1, forward strand.
GACCCTGTGCGAACTGCGCGACGAGGCGGAGCGGGCGCGGGCCGGCGCGGGCCTGTCCGACGAACTGCTGGCGGCGACCGTCACCACGCTGTTCATGGCGGGCGTGATGAGTACGTACGTCTTCCTGCTGCACGCCACGCTCACCCTGATCCGGCACCCGCGGGCCGTGGAGCACCTGCGGGAGCAGCCGGAGAAGGTGCCGCTGGCGGTGGAGGAGCTGATGAGGGTCACGCTCCCGATCGGCGAGGGGCTGCCCCGGATCGCGCGGACGGACGTCCGGGTCGGCGATGTGCTCGTCAGGGAAGGGGAGTTGGTGTTGGTGTGCGTGGAGGGGGCGAACTTCGACCCGGCGCAGTTCACCGACCCCGAGCGCTTCGACCTCGACCGCGCGCCCAACCCGCACCTGTCCTTCGGGGCAGGGCGGCACTTCTGCCCCGCGTCGGCGCTCTCCCGGGTCCACGCCTCGGAGGCCCTCGGGGTGCTCATCGAACGCCTTCCGGGGCTCCGGCTCGCCCTGCCCGCCGGGCAGGCGGAGCTCACGAAGGGCGGCTGCAAGCGGGTGCCCGAACGCGTCCCGGTCCTGTGGTGACCGCCCGCCGCGCCGTGGACCGCCGGCGTCGGCGCGTCCCCGTCCCGGGCGCGGTCCCGTGGCCGGAACCGAGCGCCGGACCGCCCGGGACCGCGCCGAGGAACCCGGCGTGGCACGGCCAAGTGCCCTTGCTTCGAGCCCACTCGAAGGCGTTGGCTGGTGGTCATGGAGTACACGCAGCTCGGACGTACGGGACTCAAGGTCAGTCGGCTCGTCCTCGGGACGATGAACTTCGGTCCGCACACCGACGAACAGACCAGCCACTCGATCATGGACGCCGCGCTCGAAGCGGGCGTCAACTTCTTCGACACGGCCAATGTCTACGGCTGGGGCGACAACAAGGGCCGCACCGAGGAAATCGTCGGCTCCTGGCTCGCCAAGGACCCGGCCCACCGCGACAAGGTGGTCCTGGCCACCAAGGTGTACGCGAACATGGCGCCCGACGACGCGCCGGCCTGGCCGAACCACGACAAGCTCTCCGCCGTGAACATCCGCCGCGCCGTCGACGCCAGCCTCAAGCGGCTCGGCACGGACCACATCGACATCTACCAGTTCCACCACGTCGACCGCGCGACGCCCTTCGACGAGATCTGGCAGGCGATGGACGTCCTGATCCAGCAGGGCAAGATCCTCTACGCCGGTTCGTCCAACTTCCCCGGCTACAAGATCGCGCAGGCCAACGAGGCCGCAACACGGCGCGGAATGGTCGGCCTGGTCAGTGAGCAGTGCCTCTACAACCTGTACGAGCGGCGCGCCGAGATGGAGGTGATCCCGGCGGCGGAGGAGTACGGCCTCGGCGTCATCGCGTGGTCCCCGCTGCACGGTGGCGCGCTCGGCGGCGTCATCCGCAAGGAGAACGAGGGCGTCCGCCGCGCCAGCGGCCGTACCGCCGAACTGCTGGCCGACCCGGCCCAGAAGGCCCGGATCCAGGCGTACGAGGACCTGCTGGACAAGCACGGCATGGACCCGGGCGAGACCGCGCTCGCCTGGCTGCTCACCCGCCCGGGCGTGACGGGCCCGATCGTCGGCCCCCGCACCCCGGAGCAGCTTCAGGGCGCCCTGCGCGCCGTGGAGACGAAGCTGAGCGACGAACTCCTCGCCGCCCTCGACGAGATCCTCCCCGGCCCGGGCCCCACCCCGGAGGCCTTCGCCTGGTGACGGCGACCCCGTAGCGGTGCGCGCTCCGTGCGCTGCGGGGTGAGGTACGTAGCGAGTAGTGCGTAGCCAGTGAGTTCCCCCATGCCAGTCGTGGGGGAACTCACTTGTTTCACAACGAAGTTGCCCGAAAGTGATCGCGGGTGTGGGGGTCGATCAGGCGCCGCCGAGCCAGCTGGTGGCGTCCAGGCGGTAGGCGGTCTCGGCGGGCACGACGGTGCGGAGGGCGGATTCGAGGTCGCGGACGCGGTCGGGGCCGAGGCGGGCGGCCCATTCGGCGCGCAGGGAGTCGAAGACGGCGGCCGAGCGGGCCAGGGCGTCGGTGCCGTGCGGGGTGAGGAAGACGAGTTTGCGGCGGGCGTCGGCGGGGTCGTCGGCACGCTCGGCGTAGCCGAGGGCGAGCAGCCGGTCGACGGTCTTGCCCGCCGCCTGCTTGGAGACGCCGAGCCGCCGTCCGATGTCGCTCGCGGTCGCGCCGTACGGGCTCGCACCGATGGCCTGGAGGGCGAAGCCGTGGGCGGGGCGCAGGTCGGGGTGGCCTTGGCGGGCGAGTTCCGTGTGGACGCGGTCGATGAGGGTGCGGAAGCCGGCGAAGAGGAGGATCGGCAGCTCGTATCCGGGGGTGTCGGGGCGGCCCGGGCCGTCGGAGCCGGGGCCGTCGGGGGCCTCGGGCAGGTTCCGCTCGGCTCCCATGCTCGGGGGAACCCCCTTGCCCGTATCGACAACCTGGTTTACGTTTCCTTCACCGACATGGTCAACCATGTTGTCGAGTCTATCGAAGTGTGCCCCAGGGGGATTTCCATGCCGCTCGCCACCCAGCCGCACGACCTGCCCGCCCGTACCGCCGCCGCCGTCGCGCTCCTCAAGGAGGCGTCCCCGCAGACCCTCGACGCCTTCCTCCAGCTCAGCGCGCTCTTCGAGGGCACGACCCTCGACCCGTACGCCCGCGAGACCGTCATCCTCACCGTCGCCACCCGCAACCAGTGCCATCTGTGCGTCGACATGCACGAGGCCAAACTGGCCGCGCTCGACCCGGCCGCCGCCCCGTCCGCCGAACGCCTCGACGCCGTCCGCCGCTTCACCCTCCAGGTCCTCGCCGCGTCCGGCGCGGTGAGCGACGCCGACTTCGATTCGTTCCTCGCCCACGGTTACACCCGGCAGAACGCCCTCGAAGTCGTGCTCGGCATCGGCACCTACACGCTCTCCACCTTCGCCAACCGCCTTGTCGGGGCGGCCTGATGGCCGCCGACCCCACCGGTCCCGTCTAACCCGCACCGTCCGCGAGGGCGCTCATGGGTCCGGGGTGAGGCCAGGGTGCGGCAGGGCGGTCAGACCTCCTCGCGGAAGTCGAGCATGTAGAAGACCTTGTCGTAGCGGACGTCGCCGACCGCGACGAAGCGGGGCAGCCGGCCGTACTCGGTGAAGCCCAGCGAACGGTAGAGGGTCAGGGCCCGTTCGTTGTCGGCGCGCGCGTCCAGGGTGAGGACCTCGATCCCCGCCTCGCGCGCGTCGGCGACCACGGCGGTCGTCAGGGCCCGGCCGAGGCCGCGGCCGTGGACGGCGGGGGCGAGCGCGATCTTCTCGATGTCGGCGTGCGGCCGGTTGGTCGGCCGGCCGTAGCGGACCCAGTACCCGAGGCCCACGAGTCGTCGGTCGAGGTAGACGGCGCGCAGCGCGGCATCACCGGTCCGCGCCGCGGCGAGCACCCGGCCGAGGAGTTCCGTCACCTCGTCCAGGGAAGGCGGATCGACCCAGCCGAGCGGGGCGCCCCCGTCGACCAGCTCCGCCAGAACCTGGTGCGCGGCTTCCGGGAAACCGCCCGCGAGGTCCGGATCGGCGGCCAGTTCCTCCGCGCCGAGGAGGACGGGCTCGCCGGCGGGATGCCGGTCTGTCATAGGCCCAGTGAACGCGTGGCTGCTCATGATCGGAGCCTAGCCAGCGGCGGCGGCCCCGGCGAGCCCCAGTTCCGGCCCCGGCCCTTGCGCCGGTCCCAGGCCCGCTCCCTGTTCCTGTTCCGGTTCCTGCCGGAGGTCGGGGCGGTACGGGCCGCCGATGCCCCAGAACCGGTACAGCGCGTCCGCGAACGCTGCCGCCAGTTTGTGCTCGCCGCTGGGGCCCGGGTGCGTGCCGTCGTAGGTGTCCGTGTGGATGTCGTACGACTCCGGGATCGTCGCGAGCAGCAGCGGCGAGGCCGCCGTATCGAGGTCGGCGACCGCCTGCGCGAGCAGTTCGTTGAAGCGCGCGCACTCGGCGGCGAAGGGGGCCTCGGCCTCGGCCCGGATGTTCGGGATGACGGGCAGCAGCACCATCCGGACGCGCGGGTTCGCGGCGCGGGCGGCGGTCACGAAGGCATGGACGTTCTCGATCGTCTGGTCGCTGTTGGTGTACCAGCCGAGGTCGATCAGTCCCAGCGAGATCAGCAGGATGTCCGCGCCGGTCTCGGCGATCACGGGTCCGGCGAGCGGCGCCATGTGCAGCCAGCCCTCGCCCCAGCCGGCCAGATGACGGCGGGCGGCGGCGGGGAAGCCCGGGTCGGCATATGCGTGCGAGGTCGCGGCGTCGTCGCACGGCTCGTAGAGCGTGGTGCGCGGGCCGACGATCTCGTACGCACCAGGGGAACCGGGACGGTGCGGAGAGCGGGGAGAGACGAGAGGCATATGCCGGGCCGGTGTCGGCACGGGCGGCATATGCCCGATCGGAGCGGGCACGCCCCCAGCCTGAGCCTCCCCGGCAGGAGCGGCCTCGAACCCCAAGTGCTCCAAGCGCTCCACACGCTCCGAGCACTCCAGGCGCCCCAGGGACTCCACACGCTCCGAGCACTCCAGGTGCTTCGCAGGCCCCGGGCACCCCAGGCGCTCCAGGTGCTGCCACATCCGGTACCGCCAGGTGAAGTCGCCGGCGCGTCCGATGGTCATGCTGTCGCCGACGAACAGAAAACGCATGGGGCACATCATCACCGACCCCGTCCTCGCGGTAACGGGCGGGTCGGGCGGCGGCCCGTGGCACGCTGGAGGGCATGCGATCTGCCGCGCCGCGCCGCGCCCTCGGGGCCACCGCCCTCGCCGTCCTCGCCGCCTGCGCCGTCGCGGCCCCCGCGCACGCGGCGGTGGCGGCGGTTTCGGCGGTCACGGACGAACGCCCCGACCGGGACTTCACCATCGAGGACCCCCGGATCACCGAGTCCAGCGGTCTCGCCGCCAGCCGCCTCCACCCCGGTATCTACTGGACGCACAACGACCAGGACGCGCCCCTGATCTACGGCGTCGACTCCCGTACGGGAAAGACGGTCGCGACCGTGACCATGAAGGGCGTCGGCACCCCGCGCGACATGGAGGCCATCTCCATCGGCCCGGACGGCGACATCTACGTCGGCGACATCGGCGACAACCTCGACGGCACCTGGGACCACGTGTGGATCTACCGCTTCCCCGAGCCCAAGACGCTGCGCGACCAGACCGTCCAGGCCGCCCAGTACGTCGTGAAGTACGCCGACGGGGCCCGCAACGCCGAGGCCCTGATGGTCCATCCGAAGACCGGCCGGATCTACATCGCGAGCAAGAACCAGAAGGGCGGCGGCCTGTACGAGGGCCCGGCGCACCTCACCACTTCCGGGACAAACGTCTTCCGCCGTATCGGGGAAGTCCCCTGGGTGACCGACGGCGCCTTCTCGCCGGACGGCGGCCGGCTCGTCCTGCGCGGCTACTTCGCCGCCAAGGAGTACACGTGGAAGGACGGCCGCATCGCCGGTGACGGCACGGCGGTGGCGGCGCCGTTCCAGGGGCAGGCGGAGTCCGTGACGTACACGACGGACGGCTCGGCCTTCATGTTCGGCTCGGAGGGCCAGAAGAGCCGCGTGGTGCGGGTCGACCGTACGGACGGCGGACCCGGGCAGGGCGACGGGGGCGGGAGCGGTGGCGGCGGCTCGTCCGCCAAGGACCCGAAGACCCCCGGTGCGGGGTCCACGTCCCCGAACTCCGATGAAGAGCAAGGGAACTTCGGCGTCGGGGTGATCGTCCTCGGCGTCGCCTTCGCGGCCTGGTTCGGCCTCAAGCGGCTGTTCCGCCGGGACTGACTCGCCCGGCCGGCCCGGCCCGCTCGTCCGGAACACGAAGAAGCCCGACGACGGAGCAGTGTGCTCCGCAGCCGGGCCTCCGCGTACAGCTCTGCCGTTACAGCTTCTCGATGACGTAGTCGACGCAGGCCGTCAGGGCCCGCACGTCCGCCGGGTCGATCGCCGGGAACATCGCGATCCGCAGCTGGTTGCGGCCCAGCTTGCGGTACGGCTCGGTGTCGACGATGCCGTTGGCACGCAGCACCTTGGCGACGGCGGCCGCGTCGATGTCGTCCGAGAAGTCGATCGTGCCGATGACCTGCGAGCGCAGCGCCGGGTCGGTGACGAACGGCGTCGCGTACTTCGACTCCTCCGCCCAGCCGTACAGCGCCTGCGAGGACTCCTTGGTCCGGGCGACCGCCCAGTCCAGGCCGCCCTGCCCGTTCAGCCACTTCACCTGCTCGTTGAGCAGGAAGAGGGTGGCGAGCGCCGGGGTGTTGTACGTCTGGTTCTTCAGCGAGTTGTCGATCGCGGTCGGCAGCGAGAAGAACTCCGGGATGTGCCGGCCGGACGCGTGGATCCGCCGGGCCCGCTCCAGGGCGGCCGGCGAGAACGCCGCCAGCCACAGCCCGCCGTCGGCGGCGAAGGACTTCTGCGGCGCGAAGTAGTAGACGTCGGTCTCGGTGATGTCGACGGGCAGACCGCCCGCGCCCGAGGTGGCGTCGACCAGGACCAGCGCGTCCTCGTCGGCACCGGCGACCCGCTTCAGCGGGGCGGCGACACCGGTGGAGGTCTCGTTGTGGGTGAAGGCGTAGACGTCGGTGCCCGCCTCGGCCACCGGCTGCGGGCACTGGCCCGGGTCGGCGGAGATCACGGTCGGCTCGGCCAGCCACGGGGCCAGCTTCGAGGCCTTCGCGAACTTGGACGAGAACTCGCCGAAGGTGAGGTGCTGCGACTTGTTCTCGATCAGGCCGTGGGTCGCGATGTCCCAGAAGGCGGTGGAGCCGCCGTTGCCCAGGATCACCTCGTAGCCCTCGGGCAGCGAGAAGAGGTCGCGGAGTCCGGCACGCACCTCGCCGACCAGGTCCTTGACCCGGGGCTGGCGGTGGGAGGTGCCGAGATAGGAGGTGCCGGTGGCGGCCAGGGCGTCCAGCGCCTCCGTACGCACCTTGGAGGGGCCCGCGCCGAAACGGCCATCGGCGGGCTTCATGTCAGCGGGAATCTGGATATCGGCCACGAGGCGGAGCGTATCGGGTCCAGAGGGGCGGGGATGCGGCACGTCCGCCCGATGAGATGAGGAGTGGGACATCCTGAGATCGTGGGAGCACACCGAGCGGGCGAGGAATCAGGCCGGAATTCGCGCAAGAATTCGGACAGCGAGGCGGTGAGGGGGAGCGGCGCCGGGGCGCGGGGAAGCGCGAAGGGCGCGAAGGGCGCGAAGGGCGCGAAGGGCGTGAGGGGTGCGGGAGGCGCGGGGGCCACGGCGCGCCGGGATCTCGTGGCGGGTCGGGAAGTGGCGGAGGCGCTGCGTGCCGCCGTCGCCGGGGATGTCGACTTCTCCGCCACCGCCCGCGCCCTGACCACGATGGACGCCTCGAACTACCGGCGCGTCCCGCTCGGCGTCGTCGCCCCGCGCGACGCCGACGACGTCGCCGCGGCCCTCGCCGTCTGCCGGACGTACGGGGTGCCGGTCGTCGCCCGTGGCGGCGGTACGTCGATCGCCGGGCAGGCCACCGGCACCGGCGTCGTCCTCGACTTCACCCGCCATCTGCGCGAGCTGGTGTCGATCGACCCGGGGGCGCGCACGGCGGTCGTCCAGCCCGGTCTCGTCCTCGACCGGTTGCGGGAGGCGGCCCGCCCGTACGGTCTGACCTTCGGCCCCGACCCGTCCACCCACAGCCGCTGCACCCTCGGCGGCATGATCGGCAACAACGCGTGCGGGGCGCACTCGGTGGCCTGGGGGACGACCGCCGACAACGTCCGGGCGCTGGACATCGTGACCTACGACGGGCGCCGTGCGCGCCTCGGGCAGGACTGGCAGGGCGCGCCCGCCGGGCTGCGCGAACTCGTCACGGCCCACCTCGCGCCGCTGCGGACCGGCTACCCGGAGGGGCTGCCGCGCCGGATCTCCGGGTACGCGCTGGACGCGCTGTTGCCGGAGCGCGGCGCCGACGTGGCCCGTTCCTTCTGCGGGAGCGAGGGCACGCTGGGGGTGGTGACCGAGGCGGAGGTACGGCTGGTGCCGCTGCCGGCCGATCCCGTCCTGGTGGTGCTCGGGTACGCGGACGAGAGCGCCGCCGCCGACGCGGCGGCGGGCCTGCTGTCGTACCGGCCGCTGACGGTGGAGGGCATGGCCGCCGATCTGGTGCCGGACGGGGTGGCGGCCGGTCTGCCGCGCGGCGGGGCCTGGCTGTTCGTCGAGATGGACGGCGCGGGCCCGGCGGCCGAACTGGTGCGGGCGGCCGACGCGTTGGACGCCGCGGTCGTACGGGACGCGGCGGGGCAGCGGGCGCTGTGGCGGATCCGCGAGGACGCGGCGGGTACGGCGACCCGGATGCCGGACGGGACGGACGCCTGGCCGGGCTGGGAGGACTGCGCGGTGCCACCGGCCCGGCTTGGCTCCTATCTCCGCGCGTTCCGGGGGCTGTTGAAGGAGTACGGGCTGCGCGGCACGCCGTACGGGCACTTCGGCGACGGCTGCGTCCACGTACGGATCGACTTCGACCTGTGGACGGGGGCGGGCGTCGCTCGCTTCCGGGAGTTCTCGGAAGCGGTCGCGGACCTGGTGGTGGCCCACGGCGGCTCGCTGTCCGGTGAGCACGGGGACGGGAAGGCGCGGGCGGAGCTGCTGCCGAGGATGTACGGAGACCAACTCGTCGGCCTGTTCGGCGCGGTGAAGGATCTGTGGGATCCGGACGGCGGACTGAACCCGGGCATGCTGGCACGACCGGAACCACTGGACTCGGGGCTGCGGTTCACGGGGCTGCGGCGTACGGAATTGAAGGTGGTGGAGGACGAGCTGGGGCGTGAGGCCGCCCGTTGCGTCGGGGTGGCGAAGTGCCGCGTGGACGGCCCGAGTTCGGGGCCGGGGGTGATGTGTCCTTCGTACCGCGCGACGGGGGAGGAGCGGCACTCCACGCGTGGCCGGGCCCGGCTGCTGCACGAGATGGCGCTCGGTGAGGTCATCACGGACGGTGTGCGGTCGGAGGAGGTCCGGGAAGCGCTGGACCTGTGCCTGTCGTGCAAGGGCTGCCGTAGCGACTGCCCGGTGGGTGTCGACATGGCCGCGTACAAGTCCCGTTTCCTTGAGGGGTATTACGCCGGGCGGCGGGCGTGGAAGCGCCCGCGCTCGCACTGGACGATGGGCGGACTGCCCCATCTGCTCGACGTGTTCGGGCGGGGGCTGAACGGGGCGATGCGGCTGCCGTTCGCGGCCCGCCTCGCGGGGGTCACGCCGGAGCGGGCGATGCCGAGGGTGGCGGAGCGCACGTTCACCTCGCTCTTCACCGAACGGGCCTCGGGCCGCCCGCCGCTGCTCACCCTGTGGCCCGACACCTTCACCGACCACCTCGCGCCCCAGGTGGGCATGGCCGCGCTGAAGGTCCTGGAGGCGGCGGGCCTCGGGGTCGCGCTGCCGCCGGGGCGGGTGTGCTGCGGGCTGACGTACGTGTCCACGGGCCGCCTCGACGCGGCGCGGCGGGTGATGACCCGCACCCTCGACGTCATGGCGGGCACCCCGAGCGCTCTCGACGGCCGCCCGATCCTGGTCCTGGAACCCTCCTGCGCGGCGACACTCCGCACCGACCTGCCGGAGTTGCTCCCGGACGACCCGCGCGCGGCCCGCCTCGCCGGCTCGGTCCGCACCTTCGCCGAGGCGCTGGAACAGCTCGCCCCCGACTGGGCTCCGCCGCGCCTCCGGCACACCACCACCGTGACCGGCCAGACCCACTGCCACCAGCACGCGGTCCTGGGGGATGGGGCGGAACGCCGGCTGCGGCAGAAGATCGGGATGGAGGGCGAACTGGCCGGTGGATGCTGCGGCTTGGCGGGCAACTTCGGCTTCGAACCGGGCCACGAGGACGTCTCCCGCGCCTGCGCCGAGGACCAACTCCTGCCCGCGCTGCGGGCCGCGCCGGACGATGCCGTGGTCCTCGCGGACGGCTTCTCCTGCCGCACCCAGATCGACCACCTTTCGCCGGACCGGCGGCCCCGGCATCTGGCGGAGGTGGTGGCGGAGGCGCTGGACGGGTGAGGCCGAGGTGGGGCGGGGTGGAGTGGGGTGCGGCGATGTCGCGGGCGGTCGCTGCGGTCTTACGTTGACCGGTGATGGAGTGCGGATACCGATGGATCCGCGATCCGCCGAACGGAGCTGCCGGAGGCGGCAGTTGCGTCGGGGTGGCCGTCCACCCCGTCACCGTCCACGTCCGCGACTCCAAGAACCTCACCGGCCCCCAGCTCGCCGTCACTCCGGAAGCCTGGTCCACCTTCGTGAACGAGGCCACTACGGGCTGAGGTCCGAGTCGGGTTCGGGTGGTGGCCCGCCCTCTTTCCGAGTGTGGCCCCCTTCGCCGGGCCCTCAAGGGCGCTCCTTCGTCGCGTCGCTGCGCGATGGGCTGCGCCCACCCTTGACCGCCCGGCTACGGGAGCCTTTTCACACTCGGAGGGCGGGCCGGGGAAAGGGTCCACGCGGGGCGATGCTCTGCCCACCGCCGTAGGCGAGTGGCGGGCCGTCGGGGTGGGGTCCGGGTATCGCTCCGGCTGGTTTGTCGACTGGGGGCCGGTGGGGTGGGGCTCGGTTTGCGGCCCGGGCGGGTGGGACGGTGTCCGCCGACCCGGGGTGCGCGGTCGTGGAATGGGGCGGCCCGGGCCGTCTCAACTCAAGCTCAGGCCCCGGGCGACGCTGAGCGCGTACGCCGACCAGGTGCCGAACAGCGCCTCGCCGCAGCCGCTACCCCGAGCACGGCCCGCCCCCAGCGGACCAGGCCCAGGTGCCGCGCCCCACCACCCCGACTCCCTACGGGCACACGCATCCGGTGCCCCACGTCACCCGTCCGCGCCCCTCGCGACCCTGAACTACTTCACGCCATTCACCCGCCACTCTCTCCCACCGGCACGCGAACCCGCAGGGCACGAGTCAACTCACCCTCCCCGGAACTCAATTGACCACTCGCTCCGCCGAATACTCCCCTCCACCCCCTCGGCGCCCCCTCCGGACAGCCGGGGCGCGGAACCGTGACTCGCGCCGGTCACCGCCCGCACCCGGGCCACCCTGCCCCGCCTCGCCGATGGCGCATTATGCGATTGCGACACACTTTGTCTCCTCGCTAACGTCCGGTATGCACGGATAGCGCCACTCGCACCGCCAACCCACGGAGATCCGGGATCACGGTGATGCTCCCGAATCGGAATCGTGAGCAACGGAGGGCACTCCACCATGTACACCCGCGTCCTGGCTTCAGCGACCCTGACCCTCGTGCTGCTCGGCGCCTCTGCCGCGCCCGCACCGGCCGCCCTGAAGGGCCCCGGCGTCTTCGTCACCAACGGCGACCGCGTCCACATTTCGAGTACCCCGCCCCGCACAGCGTCCGCCCACGCCTGGTGGACTCATGTCAGCGGCCCCGGCACCAAGGCGAGGGTGACCATCTGGCTGCAGATGAAGTCCGGCAGCAAGTGGCACTCGGTCGCCAAGAACGCGAAGAACCTCAAGTCCGGCAACGGCGGCAGTGCCCGCCGGGTCGTCGCACGCAAGACCTGTGCGAACAGCAAGAAGCGCCAGTGGCGCACCATGATCGACGTTGACCTCATCGGCGTGCCCGACTCGCCGGAGAAGGCCTACACGGAGACCGTCACGGTCAAGTGCGGCGTCTGATTCCCTAGGGTCTGCCCGGGCAGTCCCCTGATTTCCCCCTCCCCCTCCCCTCGTTCCAGGAGTACGGCCATGAGTGACACCGGTCCGGACCCCACGCTCATCGTGGGACTGCACGGGGTACTGACCCGGCATCCCTGGATCGACAGGGTGAGCGCCGAGTCCGACCTCGACGAGGACGTCTTCAGCCTCGCCGTGAAGCGGGCGTCGGCCTACGCCTGGAGTTCCACCGCGCTGACGGACAAGCCCGCCGACAACCTCTGGGACCACAACGACGCGGACGGCGACTGGACGCAGGACGGCCAAGTCCGCCAGCTCGCCTGGCTGCAGTCGTCGCTCCCCCGCCCCGTCAACATCCCGGGCAGAAAGCAGCGTGCCCGCCGGCTCCCGCTCCTGCCGGTGATCACGGTCCTCTCGGACGCGCTGCACCGCGTCGGCACGGTCCGGCTCACCGGCGCACACGCGCTGGTGCCGCTGCACCGCGCCGGGGACGCCCAGGTCGAACTCGCAGAAGTGGCCGACTGGTTCGCCCTTGCCGACCCGTCCGGCGCGGCCTCGCTCACGGTCACCGTGTCGGCGCTGCCGTCGGCGCACCTCGCCAAGCGGTCCGCCGAGATCCGCGAGGCGGCGCTTGACCGCACGTACGGGCATATGACCGTCGAGCCCCTCAGACCGGCCGGTGCGAAGACTCCGGGGCTCGCTCTCCCGCTCGCGGGAGTGGTGCAGGCGGAGGGCTTCCGCCGGGGCCTCGCCTTCCGCTGCGGTGTGCCGGAGTGGTCCACGGATGTGGCGGCGTGGGCGATGGAAGTGTTCGCGGACTCGATCCGATCGACGACGGGCTACTCGGGCCAGATCCTCGTCACCCTCTCCACAACGCCCGCCTGATACTCCTCGGTCCCACGAGCGTGCTCGGGCAGTGCCGTAGAGGCGCGTGTCGGTGACGGTGTGGGTGTCCGGGGTGCCCCAGGTCTCGCCTCTGGAGTCACACGAGTTCACACCCGCCCCACAGCGGGAGCGGAGTCGCGCCTTCCGCCCCGGGCCGCGTGAGTAAGTGCGCTCGCGAGCGTCCGGGAGTGCCTCAGTCGTCACAGGAGTTCACACCTGCCCCATTTCCGGCGGGGATTTCGACTTACTCACCCGCCGGACGAAGGAACTGCGCACGCGAGCAACCTCGTTCGCCCCTGCCGTCACGCGAGCCACACTCGCCCCGCCGAGGGGCGGAGCAACACCTTCTGCCCGACCGTGCGAGTTAGTGTGCTCGCGAGCGCCCGGGAGGACCTCTAGAGTCGCAGGAGTTCACAATTGCCCTATTTGAAGTGGGATGTTGGCTTAAGTCGCGCCTTGGTAAAGTGGGTAAAATCCGGGGTCTGGCGATGTGAAGCCGCAGGTCGGCTCCTGTGATCCCCGCGCACGCGGGGGTGATCCTCGTATGTGCGCTCGTGGATTTTTCAGTGCCACTGGCAGTGACCAGCGGGGCCTGAATCCCGACCAACTGACGGCTGTCATTCGCTATGCCGTGCCGGGCCGCCCCATTTCACTGCTGCGCACCCCGGGCCGGCGGGCACGGTCCCACCGGCCCGGGCCGCAAACCGAGCCCCACCCCACCGGCGGACGGACATCAAGCCGACCGGAGCGATACCCGGACCTCCGACCACCGGCCCGCCGCCCGCCTCCGGCGGCCAGCGCAAGCATCACCCCCGCGTGGACCTTTCCCCTGGGCCGCCCTCCGAGAGTGTCTTTCGCGCCTGGAGGCGCCGGGTCAAGGGTGGCCGAAGGTCATCGCGTGAGCGACGCGACCGAAGGGAGCGCCCTTGACGCGGCGCTGGAAGGTGCGACTCTCGGAAGGAGGGCGGACACCACGTCAAGCGCACTCGCACCTCGCGCTATGACGCGTGCCCGCCCACTCCCTGCGGGGCAACCCTTCTCGACCGCCCCGCTATTCGTCAGTCCTTCGGCTCCGCCTCGGGGGTGAGGTCGAAGAGGTCCTCGACCCGGGTAGCGGTGGTGACGGCGAGGGGCAGCCAGCGTTCGAGAGTGTCGGAGTCGGTGCAGCTCTGGATGCGCTGGAGAGCTTCTGCGGGGACGCTGATGCCTCGGGTCTTCAGGACTCGGACTACTGCCTCTGACAAGGCCGCAGCTTTGCCCTCGGCTTCGCCCACTGCCTTGCCCTTGAGGAAGGTCTCCTCGACCAGCGTGCCTCGGCCCGGGAAAAAGCTGCCGATCCGCTTCCCCGCTCCGGTCACGCCGCGGCCTCGCTCTCGAAGAGGTCGGCCGCCTGGGGGGTGGTGACGGCGAGGGTCAGCCAGCGGTCGAGGGTCGCGGTGTCGGTGCAGCCCTTGATGCGCTCAAGAGCTTCCGCGTCGACATCGATGCCTCGGGTCTTCAGGACGCTGACCACCGCGTTGGCCGTGGCTTCGGCCTGACCCTCAATCCTCCCCTCGGCCAAGCCGGCGTCCTTGCCCTCCAGGAACGTCTCCTCGACGAGGGTGCCGCGGCCCGGGAAGTAGCTTCCGTTCTTCATCAGTTTCCTCCAGTTGTCCCTGACCGGGCTCTCGACCAGGCCGACTTCCATGATTTCGGAGTAGTACCGGAAGGAGTCCTCGTCCGCCGTTCCGAGCGCCTTCGCCAGCACTTCCAGTATGGCCGGGGCCTCCGGCTGGGTGCTGTGTGTCAGGGCCGAGAACGCGGTCATGGCGAGGTTCTTCGCGGCGGTGTCCGGGTCGGTGATGACCGGGACGTTGCCCGGGCCGAGGACGAGCGGGTGGAGCGTGAGCGCCGACCAGTCGCCGTAACCCGTGCGGAAGGGGCCCGCCGCCCAGCGGGCCGTGGGGCGGTCCTGGCAGACCACCAGGAGCAGGGCGGGCATGTCGTACTTCGCGCGCAGGTAGCCCAGGTAGTACGTCCAGCTCGACGCCTTCGCCCGGTCCCGGCGGCCCTGGGCCTCGATCGCGAGCAGGAAGCCGTCTTTGCCGGGCAGGTTGACGCGCAGCACGGTGTCGACCCGGCGTTCCAGCGGGCGGATCTCGGTGGTGTCCGGGCTGATGACATCGATCTCCGCTTTCGTCGGCAGCGGCATGCCGAGGAGGTCGAAGACCGGCGGCAGGAGTTCCGGGCGGTCCTGGAAGATCCGGTGCGCGGTCTCATGGGATGAGGTGACCATGAGGCCGAAGCTAGGAGCCGACGGCCCGCTCGGGGTTGCTTTTGGCATATGACCACTCGTGAGAGTGATCCACCCCCTTTGCCCGGGACCTTCTCGCCGGTAAGGATGGAGGAGTGAGCAACCGGTGCACTACTCTGCACTGGTGAGTTCAGCTCACTGAACTCATGATCGTCGTGACGGTCGGTGACAGGCAGAGGAGTGAGCCGGTGGACAGCCCGGTCAAGGACATATCCGTGGCGTCCGCCACGCCCACGGAGCCCCAGGCCCCCGCCGCCCCCGGCGCGGGCCCGCTCGGGCGGTTCGGCCGCTTCGGGCCCGTCGCGCTCGTCGTCGCCGGCGGGCTCTCCGTCCAGTTCGGCTCCGCCGTCGCCGTCCTCCTCATGCCCCGCGCGGGCGCGCTCGGCGTCGTCACGCTCCGGCTCGTCCTCGCCGCCGCCGTGCTGCTGATCGCCTGCCGCCCCAAGATCCGCGGCTACAGCCGTGCCGACTGGGGAACCGTCGTCGTGTTCGGCACCGCGATGTCCGCGATGAACATCCTCTTCTACCTCTCCGTCGCCCGGATTCCGCTCGGCGCCGCCGTCACCCTCGAAGTGCTCGGCCCGCTCGCCCTCTCCGTCTTCGCCTCGCGCCGCCTGGTCAACTTCCTGTGGGCCGGGCTCGCGCTCGCCGGCGTCGCCCTGCTCAGCGGCGGCGGCTTCGACCGGCTCGACCCGCTCGGCGCCGGCTTCGCGCTCGCCGCGGGCTCCATGTGGGCCGCGTACATCGTCTTCAGCGCCCGCACCGGCCGCCGCTTCCCGCAGATGGACGGGCTCGCCCTCGCGATGACCGTCGGCGCGGTCATCAGCCTGCCGTTCGGCATCGTCGCGTCCGGCGACCGGCTGGTCGTCCCGTCGACCGTCGGCCTCGGCCTCGCCGTCGCGCTGATGTCCTCCGTCCTCCCGTACGCCCTGGAACTCGTCGCCCTGCGCCGGATGCCCGCCGCGACCTTCGCCATCCTCATGAGCCTGGAACCGGCCATCGCCGCCACCGCCGGCTTCCTCGTCCTGCACCAGGCACTCGGCCTGATGGACGCCCTCGCGATCGCGCTCGTCATCGCGGCGAGCATGGGCGCGGTACGGACCCAGGTGGCCCGCGCCACCCCGTAACGCCCGCGGACCGGCCGGACACCGAGCACCGAGCACCGAGCACCGGACACCGAACGCCGAGCGGCGGCGGAGGGGATGCCCCTCCGCCGCCGCTCTCGTGTACGGATGTACGGACGTACGGCGGCCCCGCCCAGGCCGCCCTGCCCGTGCCGCCCGCCCCGTAACACCCGCCCGCTCACGCCTCCCGCAGCGCCTCCACGATCACCATCCGCCGTACCCGCCGGGCCGGCAGCACCGACGCCGCGACCCCCGTGAGGACGGTGGCGGCGAGCAGCCCCAGGATCGTCAGAGCCGTACCGCCCGACGAACCCAGGACGGCCAGCGGGGAGATCCGGCCGCCCAGGACGGAGCGGGCGGCGACGGTGCCGTACACCAGGCCGAGCAGGGTGCCCGCGAGCGCGCCCGAGAGGGCGAGCAGGACGGATTCCAGGGTCAGCATGCGGCGCAGCTGCTCGCCGAGCAGGCCGATCGCCCGCAGCATTCCGAACTCGCGGGTCCGTTCCTCCACCGTCAGCATCAGGGTCGCCGCCACACCCAGCGCGGCGATGGCCGTCGAGAAGCCGAGCAGCACGGTGACCACCAGCATCAGCCGGTCCAGCATCGCGCGGACGAGCCGCGCGTCGGAGCCGGTGTCCGCGACGCCGATGCCGGGGTACGCGGCGAGCGCGTGGTCCAGCGCCGCCCGGGCCTCGTCGTGGCCGGTCCCGTCCGCCGGGTTGACCAGCACCGTCGACACCCGGGCCGACCCCGACCCCGACCCCGACCCTGACCCCGGCCCCGGCCCTGACCCCGGCCCCGGCCCCGACCCTGACCCCGGCCCCGACCCCGACCCCGACCCCGACCCCGACCCGGACCCCGAGCCCGCCGCCACATCCGAACCCCCGCCCGAGCCCCCACCCGCCAGCCGGTCGAACGTCGCCCCCGTCACGTACAGCGACGCCTCCGGGTGGATCCCCATCGGCAGCGTCTCCCCGCCCCGTACGACCGTGAGCCCCGCCCCGGCGCGGCGCAGCGGCCCGAGCGCCTCGCCGTCCCGCAGCGCCCGCGCCTGGGCGACGCCGTCGGCGCGCGGGTTGAGGCCCGCCGGGTCGGCGGTGGCGACGACCGTGTGGTGGCCGTTGAGGGTGAGGGTGGTGGTACGGACGGGGGTGACGGTCAGCTGCGGTTCGGCGCGCAGCGCGGTGAGCGCGCCCGCCGGGATCGTGGCGTCGTCAGGGTCGAGGGCGAAGACGGCCGGCATCCGGTCCGTCAGCATCTCCTCCAGGCCGCCCTTGGTGATCCCGATGGCCGTCACCGCCGACACGGCGACGGTCACGCCCACCAGCATCGCGGAGGCGGCGGCCGCGGTCCGGGCGCCGTTGGCGCGCAGTTGCTGCACGGACAGTCGGCCGACCGTGCCGAACGGGCGGCGCAGGGCGAGTCCGATCAGCCCGACGACCGGCGGCAGCAGGTGGCGCGCGTACCGCAGCACGGCGAAGAAGGTGAGGATCGCGCCGAGCGTCACCGCGAGCAGCGCGATCGCCGACCCGCCGAACGCGCCGATGGCCAGCAGGCCCCCGCCCGCGACCAGCATCAGGACGGACATGCCCTCGCGCACCGACCGGCTGCCCGGCTCGGGCAGGGTTGCCGCGCCGCTGGCGGCGAGGGCGGCGACCGGCGGTACGGCGGAGGCGGCGCGCGCCGGGCGGCGCACCGCCCACAGGGTGAGCAGGACGCCGAACAGCCCGCCGAGGAGGAACGTCCAGCGGCCCGGCATCAGCGAGATCTCGATCGGTCCGAGGTCGGCGAGCCCGTTCAGGAGCGCCGTGCCGAGGGCGCAGGCGCCCGCGCCCGCCGCGAGTCCGGCGGCGGAGGCGAGCACGCCGAGGAGCAGGCCCTGGCGGCGGATGATCCGGCGGATCTGGTCGCGGTCGGCGCCGACGCAGCGCAACAGGGCGAGCTGGCGGGCGCGTTGGGCGAGGACGACGGAGAAGGTGTTGGTGACGACCATCCGTGCCACCGCCATCGCGATGAGGACGAAGGACAGCGCGGCGGTGAGCACGACCGCGTACATCGTCCGGCCGCTGCTCTTCGCCTCCTCGACGGACGCGGCGTGGGTACGGGCGGCGACGCCGTCGCCGAGCGCGTGCCGGACGTCCTTCGCGACGTCGTGGGGGTCGGCGCCGGGGCGCAGCGCGAGATCGAGGTGGGTGGTGCGCGAGCCGGTGGCGTACGTGGCGACGGCGGCCTCGGGGATGCCGAGCGCCGGGTGGGCGCCGAGGGTCTGCGACGAGGCGGTGTCGAGCAGACCGGTGACGCGGACGCGGGCGGTGCCGCCCTTGGCGGTGGTGATGCGGACGGTGTCGCCGGTACGGGCGCCGACGCGGGTCGCGCTGTCCTCGTCGAGGGCGATCTCGCCGGGGTGTTCGGGCCAGGCGCTGGTGGCCAAGCGTTGCCAGCGCAGTTCGGGGCGGGCGGCGATGGAGGTCACCATGGCGCGGTCGTCGAGCGGGCGGCCGGCGGGGGTGAGGACGTTCGCGTGGCCGGCGACGCGCGGGGCGACGGCCGCCACTCCCGGGACGCGCGCGGCCTTGGCGGCGGCGTCCGCCGGGAGCGGTGCGCCCGGGACGTTGCCGCGCGGGGTGACCTGGACGGGCGCGTCGCCGACGTCGCTCGCCGCCGACTGCTCGTACGACTGGACGAGCGCGCCCGCGCCGCCGACGGACAGGACGAGGAACGCGACGCCGACGGCGACGGCGGCGCCCGTGAGGACGAGCCGGCGCAGCTGGGCGCGGAAGTCCTTGAGCGTGAAGGCAAGGAGGGACGAGCGGGAGGAGCGGGGTGAGCGGGAAGAGCGGGAGGAGCGGGAGGAGCGGGAGGGCGGCATGGCAATAACGCTAGGGAGCAGGGGCCTTGAGGGCGGCCCCATCAGGCACGATTCGGGGTCATCCCGGAGTCGGCGGTCCGGGGTCAGGGGCGTACCTCTCGGGGATGAGCGGGGGTACGACTCGGGGTGCGGGGCCG
Source organism: Streptomyces sp. NPDC046203 (assembly GCF_040646255.1). Classification (NCBI taxonomy): domain Bacteria; kingdom Bacillati; phylum Actinomycetota; class Actinomycetes; order Kitasatosporales; family Streptomycetaceae; genus Streptomyces; species Streptomyces sp. NPDC046203. The sequence continues at coordinate 95,655 of NZ_JBEYZX010000006.1, forward strand.
GGCGGGACGGCCGGGTCGGACGGCCTGATGGGAGGCGCGCGCACGGGTCCGGCGCGGAGTCCGGCGCGGAGTCCGGCGCGGGGCCCGGCGTGGATGACGCGGTGGGGCGCCGGGCTCGCGCCGTCGTGCTTCCGTGCGCCCGAACACTCAAAGCAAGCACGCTTGATTGTTTCTATGGCGGCTGCCATGCTCCTCACGCACGTCCGTGACCCGCCCGTCCCCGCCCCGACCCGAGGGGAGCGCTCCGTGTCCGACCCTGCCGCCGTGCTCGACGACTTGCGTGCCGAGAGTGAGGAAGTCGACTCGCTTGTGCGGGAGTTGAGCGAGCGCGAGTGGGCGTCGCCCACGCCCGCGCCACGCTGGACCATCGCGCACCAGATCGCCCATCTCGCCTGGACGGACAACGCCGCGCTGCTCGCGGCGACCGACCCGGACGCGTTCGCCGGAGAGGTGGCGAAGGCTCTCGACGCGCCCGACCGGTTCGTGGACGACGGTGCCGAGGAGGGTGCGGCGCTGCCGCACGCCGAACTGCTCGCCCGCTGGCGCGCGGGCCGCGAGAAGCTCCACCGGGTCCTCGCCGAGTCCCCGTCCGGCACCCGGTTCCCCTGGTACGGGCCCGCCATGAGCGCCGTCTCGCTCGCGACCGCGCGCCTCATGGAGACCTGGGCGCACGGGCAGGACATCGCCGACGCCCTCGGGGTCGTCCGGGTGCCGACGGCCCGGCTCGGACATGTGGCGTGGATCGGGCTGCGCTCCCGCGACTACGCGTACCACGTACGCGGCCTCACCCCGCCCGCCGAACCCTTCCGCCTCGAACTCACCTCTCCGGAAGGGGAGATGTGGGTGTACGGCCCCGAGGGCGCACCCCAGACCGTCACCGGCCCGGCCCTCGACTTCTGCCTGCTGGTCGCCCAGCGCGTCCACCGTGCCGACACCGCGCTCGTCGCCCACGGTGCCGACGCCGACCGGTGGCTGGACATCGCGCAGGCGTTCGCGGGACCGGCGGGGCCGGGCCGCGCACCCGGCGGGGCGGCCCAGAACGGTGGCGCGGGGACAGGCGCGGGGAAGGGTGCAGGGAAGGGCGTGGGGGAGGACGCGGGGGAGGGCGCGTGATCCTGCGGATCGGCAACGCCTCCGGCTTCTACGGCGACCGCTTCGACGCCGTCCGCGAGATGCTGACGGGCGGCCCGCTCGATGTCCTCACCGGCGACTACCTCGCCGAACTGACCATGCTGATCCTCGGCCGTGACCTCCTCAAGGACCCCTCGGCCGGATACGCCAAGACCTTCCTGCGGCAGATGGAGGAAGGTCTGGGGCTCGCCCACGAGCGCGGGGTGAAGATCGTCGCCAACGCCGGCGGGCTCAACCCGGCCGGGCTCGCCGACTCCCTCCGCGCCCTCGCCGCCCGGCTCGGCGTCCCCGCCCGGATCGCCCATGTCGAAGGCGACCGACTCCCGTCCCGCCCCGGGGTGTTGGCGGCGAACGCCTACCTCGGCGGCGGCGGGATCGCGGCCGCGCTCGCCGCCGGCGCCGATGTCGTCGTCACCGGACGCGTCACCGACGCGGCGCTCGTCACCGGGCCCGCGCAGTGGTTCTTCGGCTGGCGGCCGGAGGACCCGGACTGGCACGACAAGATGGCGGGCGCGGTCGTCGCCGGGCACGTCCTGGAGTGCGGCACCCAGGCCACCGGCGGCAACTACGCCTTCTTCACCGAGCGGTTGGGCGGGCAGCCAGGCGGGCAGTCAGGCGAGCGGTTAGGTGAGCGGTTAGGTGAGGGCTTCGGCGACCCGGCCGTGTTCCGCCGTCCCGGCTTCCCTCTCGCCGAACTCCACGCCGACGGCACCGCCGTGATCACCAAGCACCCCGGCACCGGGGGCTTCGTCGACACCGGCACCGTCACCGCCCAGTTGCTGTACGAGACGGCGGGTGCCCGCTACGCCGGCCCCGACGCGACCGCCCGTCTCGATACGGTGCGGCTCACCCGGGAGGGGCCGGACCGGGTACGGATCGACGGCGTACGGGGCGAGGCGCCGCCGCCCACGCTCAAGGCGGGCCTGTGCCGCCTCGGCGGCTTCCGCAACGAGGTCGTCTTCGTGCTCACCGGCCTCGACATCGAGGCGAAGGCGGCTCTGGTCCGCGCCCAGGTCGAGGACGCGCTCGGCACGTCCCGGCCCCGCCAGGTGACGTGGGAACTGGCGCGCACCGACCGCCCGGACGCGCCGACCGAGGAGACCGCGAGCGCGTTGCTCCGCCTCGTCGTCCGCGACCCGGACCAGGAGGCCGTCGGCCGCGCGGTCACCGGCGCCGCCATCGAACTGGCGCTCGCGAGCTATCCGGGTTTCCATGTCACCGCACCACCCGGGAGGGGCGCCCCCTACGGGGTCTTCGAGACCGCATACGTCCCGGCGGACGAGGTCGCGCACACGGCCGTGCTGCCCGACGGAACCCGCGTCCCCGTCCCCGTACCGGCACGCACCCGGCCCCTGGAGCCCGTACCGGAACCGCCGCTGCCTGAACCCTTGCCCGAGCCCCCGCCCGAGCCGCTGCCAGAAGGCGCCGGGCCGGTCCGTCGCGTACCGCTCGGCCGGATCGCCGGGGCGCGCAGCGGCGACAAGGGCGGCGACGCGAACGTCGGCGTCTGGGTCCGCACCGACCCGGCCTGGCGCTGGCTCGTCCACACCCTCACCGTCGACCGCTTCCGCGCCCTACTGCCGGAGACGGCCGAACTCCCCGTACAGCGCCATGTGTTGCCGAATCTGCGGGCGGTCAACTTCACCGTGACCGGCCTCCTCGGCGAGGGCGTCGCCTCCCAGGCCCGCTTCGACCCGCAGGCCAAGGCCCTCGGCGAATGGCTGCGCTCCCGCCATCTCGACATCCCGGAGGAACTGCTGTGACCGTCCTCGCCTCCGCCCTCGACACCGCCGGACCGGAGTACGCGGGCAACCGCGCGGCCATGCTCGACAAGATCGCCGCGCTCGACGCCGAGCACGCCAAGGCGCTCGCGGGCGGCGGCGAGAAGTACGTGGACCGGCACCGGAAGCGGGGCAAGCTGCTCGCCCGTGAGCGGATCGAGCTCCTCGTCGACCCCGACACCCCCTTCCTGGAGCTCTCCCCGCTCGCCGCCTGGGGCAGCGACTATCCCGTAGGGGCATCCCTGGTCACCGGTCTCGGGGTGGTCGAGGGGGTCGAGTGCCTGATCACCGCCAACGACCCGACCGTGCGCGGCGGCGCCTCCAACCCCTGGACGCTGAAGAAGGCGCTGCGCGCCAACGAGATCGCGTACGCCAACCGGCTGCCCGTGATCTCGCTGGTCGAGTCCGGCGGCGCGGATCTGCCCTCCCAGAAGGAGATCTTCATCCCCGGTGGGGCGCTGTTCCGCGACCTGACCCGGCTGTCCGCCGCCGGAATCCCCACCGTGGCCGTCGTGTTCGGCAACTCGACCGCCGGCGGCGCGTACATCCCCGGCATGTCCGACCACACCGTGATGATCAAGGAGCGGTCGAAGGTCTTCCTCGGCGGACCGCCGCTCGTGAAGATGGCGACGGGCGAGGAGAGCGACGACGAATCGCTCGGCGGCGCCGAGATGCACGCCCGCGTCTCCGGTCTCGCCGACCACTACGCCGCCGACGAGCGCGACGCGCTGCGCCAGGCCCGCCGGATCGTCGCCCGCCTCAACCACCGCAAGGCGCACGCCGATCCGGACACCGGCGCCGTCCAGCCGCCGAAGTACGACCCGGACGAACTCCTCGGCATCGTGCCCGGCGACCTCAAGACCCCCTTCGACCCGCGCGAGGTGATCGCGCGGATCGTCGACGGCTCGGACTTCGACGAGTTCAAGCCGCTGTACGGGACGAGCCTGGTGACCGGCTGGGCGCGACTGCACGGCTATCCGGTCGGCGTCCTCGCCAACGCGCAGGGCGTGCTCTTCTCGGCGGAGTCGCAGAAGGCCGCGCAGTTCATCCAGCTCGCCAACCAGCGCGACATCCCGCTCGTCTTCCTGCACAACACCACCGGCTACATGGTCGGCAAGGAGTACGAGCAGGGCGGCATCATCAAGCACGGCGCGATGATGATCAACGCGGTGGCGAACTCGCGCGTCCCGCATCTGTCCGTTCTCATGGGCGCCTCGTACGGGGCCGGTCACTACGGCATGTGCGGCCGGGCCTACGATCCGCGCTTCCTCTTCGCCTGGCCGAGCGCCAAGTCCGCCGTCATGGGCCCGCAGCAGCTTGCCGGGGTGCTGTCGATCGTGGCGCGGGCGAGCGCGGCGGCGAAGGGCCTGCCGTACGACGACGAGGCGGACGCCGGACTGCGCGCGATGGTCGAGGCGCAGATCGAGAGCGAGTCGCTGCCGATGTTCCTGTCCGGGCGGCTGTACGACGACGGGGTCGTCGACCCCCGGGACACCCGCACCGTCCTCGGGCTCTGCCTGTCCGCGATCCACACGGCACCGGTCGAGGGCGCGCGCGGCGGCTTCGGCGTCTTCCGTATGTGACCCGAGCGCCCCGCGTGTGACCCGCGACCCGCATCCCGCACACGACCCGTGACCGTGACCTGCGACCTGTGACCCGAAGGTGAGGCATTGCGCCATGTTGTCGACTCTTCTCGTGGCGAACCGGGGCGAGATCGCCTGCCGGATCTTCCGCACCTGCCGTGACCTGGGCATCGCGACCGTCGCCGTGTTCTCCGACGCGGACGCCGACGCCCTGCACGTACGGGAGGCGGACACGGCGGTACGGCTGCCCGGCGCCACCCCCGCGGACACCTATCTGCGCGGCGACCTGATCGTGAAGGCCGCGCTCGCGGCCGGGGCCGACGCCGTCCACCCCGGCTACGGCTTCCTGTCCGAGAACGCCGGCTTCGCGCGGGCCGTCACCGACGCCGGACTGGTGTGGATCGGCCCGCCGCCGGCCGCGATCGAGGCCATGGCGTCGAAGACCCGCGCCAAGGAACTCCTCGGCGTGCCGCCGCTCCCCGCCGGCGCCGTCACCGAGGCCGACCTGCCCGTCCTGGTGAAGGCGGCGGCGGGCGGCGGTGGCCGGGGCATGCGGGTCGTCCGTCATCTGGACGATCTGGCAGGGGAGTTGGCGGCGGCCTCGGCGGAGGCGCTGAGCGCGTTCGGGGACGGCGAGGTGTTCGTCGAGCCGTACGTGGAGAACGGCCGCCACGTCGAGGTGCAGCTCCTCGCCGACACCCACGGCACCGTCTGGACCCTCGGCACCCGTGACTGCTCGCTCCAGCGCCGCCACCAGAAGGTGATCGAGGAAGCCCCGGCGCCCGGTCTGCCGCCCGGGCTCGTAGAGTCGCTGTACGAGCGGTCGGCGTCGGCGGCGAAGTCCGTCGGCTACACGGGTGCGGGTACGGTCGAGTTCCTGGTGGCGGACGGCCGTGCGCACTTCCTGGAGATGAACACCCGTCTCCAGGTCGAACACCCCGTCACCGAGGCGGTGTTCGGAGTCGACTTGGTCGCGCTCCAGATCGCCGTCGCCGAGGGTGAGACGTTGCCGCCCGAGCCGCCTCGGCCGTCCGGCCACGCCGTCGAGGCCCGGCTGTACGCCGAGGACCCGGCCGCCCGCTGGGCCCCGCAGACCGGTCCGCTGCACACCTTCGAGGTGCCCGGCGGGCCCGGCCTGCGCATCGACACCGGCTACGCCTCCGGCGACACCGTCGGCGTCCACTACGACGCCATGCTCGCCAAGGTCGTCGCCCACGCCCCGACCCGCGCCGCCGCCACCCGGCTGCTCGCCCGCGCCCTCGAACGCGCCCGTCTGCACGGCCCGTCGACCAACCGCGACCTGCTCGTGGCCTCCCTCCGCCACCCCGGCTTCACCGAACCGGCCCGTCTCGGCACCGGGTTCTACGCCGAGCACCTGGACGCGCTGACCGTCCCGCCCTCGGGCGAGGAGTACGCGGCGGTCGCCGCCGCACTCGCCGATGCCGTCCACAACCCCTCTAGCTTCGGGGGTGGTTGGCGCAATGTGCGCTCGCAGGACGAGTGCCGGACGTATGTCGGGGTGGGTGCCGGGGCGGAGGGTGCGTACGAGGTGGCGTACCGCCCGACCCGCGACGGCCGCCATCAGGTGACCAGCCCGCCCGGCGTCCGGGTGGTGGCGGTCGCCGCCGACCGGGTCAGTCTCGAAGTGGGCGGTCTGGTACGACACTTCGACATCGCGCGGTACGGAGAGGGCGAGGGCGGGCGGGAGGTCGCGTACGCCGGACCGTACCGGCTCACCCCTGTACCCCGTTTCCCCGATCCCGACGACCAGCGGGAGCCCGGCTCCCTGCTGGCTCCTATGCCCGGCACCGTCGTCCGTGTCACCGAGGGCCTGGCCGTCGGCGCACGGGTCGAGGCCGGGCAGCCGCTGCTGTGGCTGGAGGCCATGAAGATGGAACACCGGGTCATCGCGCCCGCCTCCGGCACGCTCACCGCGCTCCACGCCGCCCCCGGCCGCCAGGTCGAGGTCGGCACCCTGCTCGCCGTCGTCTCGACCTCGACCGATGCACAGGAGGAACCGTCCGCATGAGCACCCTCATCGAACCGGCCGAACACACCGCCCTGCGTGCCGCCGTCGCCGCCCTCGGCCGTCGCCACGGACCCGGCTTCGACCGCGCCGGCCTGTGGGCCGAGGCCGGCAAGCTCGGCTACCTCGGCGTCAACCTGCCCGAGGAGTACGGTGGCGGGGGCGGCGGCATGGCCGAGCTCTCCATCGTCCTGGAGGAGGCGGGCGCGGCCGGCGCACCGCTCCTGATGATGGTCGTCTCGCCCGCGATCTGCGGCACCGTCCTCGCCCGCTTCGGCACGGACGCGCAGAAGGCCGCCTGGCTGCCCGGCCTCGCCGACGGCAGCCGCACCATGGCCTTCGGCATCACCGAACCCGACGCCGGCTCCAACTCCCACCGCATCACCACCACCGCCACGCGGACGGCGGACGGCTGGGTGCTCAGTGGCCGCAAGGTCTTCGTCTCCGGGGTCGACATCGCCGACGCGACCCTGATCGTCGGCCGTACGTCCGACGCCCGCACCGGCAAGCTCAAGGCGTGTCTCTTCATCGTCCCGCGCGACACCCCGGGCTTCGGCCGGCGCGCCATCGACATGGAACTCGACGCCCACGAGAAGCAGTTCGAGCTGACGCTCGACGAGGTCCGGCTGCCCGCCGACGCGCTCGTCGGCGACGAGGACGCCGGACTCCTCCAACTCTTCGCGGGCCTCAACCCCGAGCGCATCATGACGGCCGCCTTCGCCATCGGCATGGGGCGGTACGCCCTCGCGCGGGCGGTGGAATACGCGAAGGACCGGCAGGTCTGGAAGACCCCCATCGGCGCCCACCAGGCCATCGCCCACCCGCTCGCCCAGTCCCACATCGAACTCGAACTCGCCCGCCTGATGATGCGCAAGGCCGCCGCCCTCTACGACGCGGGCGACGACCTCGGCGCGGGCGAGGCCGCGAACATGGCGAAGTACGCCGCCGCCGAGGCGTGCGTGAAGGCCGTCGATCAATCCGTGCACACTTTGGGCGGCAACGGCCTCACCCGCGAGTTCGGTCTCGCCCGGCTGATCACGGCGGCGCGAGTCGCGCGGATCGCGCCGGTGAGCCGCGAGATGATCCTGAACTTCGTCTCCCACCAGACGCTGGGGCTGCCGAAATCGTACTGAGAGGTACGGGTTGACGGTTCCGGCGGGAGTCCTGAGGGGGTCTGAGACGACCCTGAGGTGCCCCTGAGAGGGGCGCGGGTGTTCGTTCGGGCGCCCCTGTGGGCGTATCGGGGGCGCCCCATAAGGGCCGAGGGGCCGGTGCCGTAGGCGATCGGTGCCGGTCCGGTGCGCCGGACCGGATCACTATGCTGACGTCCCCCGCCACCGGCGTACCGGCGTGTCAGGGCACCGGCACGTCAGGACCCCTGTGCGTCAGGACACCAGCGAACCGGCGCCGGTCCGGGCCCGACGACCCCTCGAACCGGGAGGACAGGACCCCGTGACCGTCGCGCTTTCCTCCGTCGTGCCCTCCGCCGTCGCACCCTCGGCGAAATCGCTCTCCACGGTGGAGCTGTCCGCCTCCGACCGGGCGGAGAGCTGGCACGAGGCCGTGTCCCACACCTTCGTACCGATGACGGTGGAGCTCCTGGAGGACGAGCCGGCGGCCGGGACGATCGTCAGCCACCAGCTCGGCCCGGTGCGGATCTCGCGGGTCCAGGCGGGCCCGCAGGTGGTGACCCGGAGCAGACGCCTGATCGCCGCCGACGACCGCTCCACGCTCATCCTCAGCGTCCAGGAACACGGCACCGCCTTCAAGGAACAGGACGGGCGGGAGACGGTCGTCCGGCCCGGCCAGTTCTCCCTCAGCGACTCCTCCCGGGCCTTCCGGAAGGCGATCACCGAGGAGTTCGCGTTCACGTCCTTCCACTTCCCGCGCGCGGAGCTGGACGTACGGGAGAGCGATCTGCGGGCCCTGACCGCGACGGCGTTCTGTACGACGGGGGGCAGCGCCGCGCTGGTGATGTCGTATCTCGCGGGGATGGCGCGCCAGGCGCCCAGCCTGAGCGACACGGTGGGCCGCCGGGCCGCGGCCACGGCGCTCGATCTGCTGGCCATGCTCGTCGACGACCGCACCGGGAACGCCCGGCCGCGCGGGCAGCACACCGAGGCCACCCTCGAGCGGGTCAAGGACCACATCCTGCGCAATCTCCGCGACCCGGACCTGACCCCGGCCGTGATCGCGGAGGCGAACCACATGTCGGTCCGCTATCTGCACAAGCTGTTCCAGAACGAGGGCGTCTCGGTCGGCGGCTGGATCCGGGCGCAGCGACTGGAGCGGTGCAGCAGGGATCTGCTGCGGCCGCTGGCGGAGGAGGTCGGGGTGTCGGGGATCGGCCGGCGCTGGGGGTTCGCCAACTCCAGCCACTTCAGCCGCGCTTTCCGGGCGGCGTACGGGGTGACGCCGCGCGACTGGCAGACGGAGGGCGGCGCGCGGGCGGCGTGACGGCGAGCGGGGATGGGTGATGTGTGTGGCCGGGGGCGGGGTCTACGCGTCAGTCGGCGGCCAGCCCCCGCAGGGCACCGTCCCAGTCGATCACGTCGCCTTCCGTGCCGGGGCGGACCAGCGCGAAGCTCTCCCGGCGGAGCCAGCGGCGTACCTCCCGGACCGGCAGATCGATCAGTACGGTCCGCTCGCGCCCCCGGAGCATGACCCGCAGCGAGGTACGGCCCTGGCAGGGGCAGGGCGGCCAGACGCGTACGTCGCCGAGGCCGCTGGGCCGGTGCAGTCCGTCCCACAGGAGGTCGCGGGAGAACCGCCAGACGCCGGCGCCGGCCGCGTCCCCCAGGAAGGTGAGCGTGACGGAGAAGGGGTCGTCGCCGCTGTAGCCGAGGCGCACGGGGACGTCGGCGGAGTCGTGCTCGCCGAGGACGAGCCGGGCGTCGAGGCGGATCTCGGTGCTGCGGTTCCCGGTGCTGCGGTTCCCGGTGCCGGGGATCTCGGTGCCGCCGGCCTCGGGGCAGGGCTGGGGGCCGGGCGGTGGGTGAGGGGCGGACATGGGGTCTCCAGGGACGGTCGAACGGGTGGGGTGGCCGGGCGGCCGTCCCGTACGTGGGGTGTGACGCGTGCGGTGTGATGCGTGGGGTGTGGCGCGGGGCCCGGGGGGCTGCCGGGGACGGTCAGGTTAGGGCGAGCGGGGGCGGCACCGATGTTCCGTCGGTGCACGGAGATGCGCCATTCCGTGCATCGTTCAACTATTGAGGGGGTGGGGTGACGGGCCCCGCCGCACCCTGCGGGCGCCGTGGAGTCGCTCGCACCCCGGCCGGCGGCCCGCTCGGCCCCGTATCGCCGCTGGCTCTCAATTCCCTTTATTTACAAGGGAGTTGAGAGTCCGGGAGCCGGATCCGTCGACCTCCCTCCAGGGATCCCGGACCCGCGCACGGCAGCGGTCCTCCACCGCCCGGAGGCCCGATTTCACGGTTTGTAGAAAGGGGTCGTGCTCCATTCCGCGTCTTGTATGAATGCCGGAAGGAGGCATTCGAAGATGAAGAGGTGGATACAGCGCGCCCGCTCGGGAGGCGAGGTGCTCCAGTCGCTGGTGGACGGTCTCGCCGAGGACCTGGGGCGTTCCGTCGTCCTCGACGACCCGCTGGTACGGCTCATCTGTTCCAGCCGGCACTTCGGCGACGAGGACGGGGTGCGCGTCCGCACCCTGCTCCAGGGGATCGCCGACGACGAGACCATCCGCTACGTGCTGTCGCAGGGCGTCGCCGAGTGGACCGCCCCCGGCATCCTGCCGGGGCGCGACGATCTCGGGCTGCTGCCGCGCTACTGCGTTCCCATCCGCGAGCGCGGCCACGTACTGGGCATCCTCATGGTCGTGGCGACCGGCGCCCCCCTCACGGAAGCCGAGATCGAGGCCATCGGTGGGACCGCCCGTGCCGTGGCCACCGAGATGTACGCCGAGCACCTGGCCTCGGACGCCGACGAGGAACGCACCCGCGACCTCGTGCACCGGCTGGTCGGCTCGGACGCGGCGCTGCGCTGCGAGGCGCACCAGCGTGTACTGGACGACGGGCTGCTCCCGGCGGGCCCGCACGTCGTGGTGACCCGGGTGGTCGTCGCCGGGCGGCGGGGGCCCTCCGGGCGGGGCGCGGTGGCGTTGCGCGGCGCGCTGGAACCGTACCGGCAGACCCGTACGGCCCGCGGTCTGGTCGGGATCGAACAGGACCGGGCGGTACTGGTGCAGGTCTTCCGGCGGGAGCCGTCGGAGGAGGAACTGGAGGTCCAGTCCCGTGCCGTCCTGCGCTCCCTGGAGACCTTCCTGGACGCGGAGTCGACGGCCGTCGTGGGCGTGGGTGGACGGCGGACGGAACTGCTGGACGCGTGGGTCTCCGACGATCAGGCCCGGGTGGCGGTGCGGGCCGCCCGCCGGCTGCCCCGGCTCGGGGGTGTCGCGGACTGGGAACGGCTGGGGGAGTACACGGTGTTCCTCCAACTGCCCGACAGCGCGCTCGGCGATTCCCTCGTACCCCGGCAGCTGCGGAGGCTGCTGGACGAGGGCGGCGGTGGCAATGGCAGTGGCAACGGCAATGGCGGCGGAAGCGGCAACGGCGGTGGTAACGGCGGCGGTTCCGGCTCCCGGCTGGAGGAGACCCTGCGCTGCTTCCTGGAGAACGCCGGTTCCGTACCCAAGACCGCGGAGGCCCTGGGGGTCCACCGCACCTCGCTGTACTACCGGTTGCGGCAGATCCACGAGATCACGGGCATGGACCTGGACAACGGCGCGCACCGGCTCTCCCTGCACATGGGGCTGCGGCTGTGGGACCTGATCCAGGCGCCCAGGGAAGCCGATCGGGCCTGAGCGGCCGAGCGGCCGAGCCCCGAGCCGCCGCGCACCCGTCCACCCGTCCACCCACCTCCGTCCCGACCTCCGTTGCTACAGAGCGAGGAAGCTTCGGTGGGCAATTCCTACGGTGGTCGGTGGTCAACGGGGCGGGTCCGCGGCAAGAATTCTTACGAGCCGCCACCCGGCTTCGACAAGGAACGGACGACGACGAGCACCATGCGCGAACTGATCACCAACGACGGTGTGGCCCTGGCCTACCGGGACAGCGGGGGCGACGGAGTCCCGCTGGTCCTGCTCCACGGCTGGGGCCAGACGCAGGAGATGTTCCGTCACCAGATCGAGGGGCTGGCACCGGGCCGGCGCGTCGTGACGGTCGACTTCCGCGGCCACGGCCGCTCCGCCAAGCCCCGGCACGGCTACCGCATCGCGCGCCTGTCCCGTGACGTCCTCGAACTGGTCGACCACCTCGGCCTCGGCACCTTCGACGCGCTGGGCTGGTCGATGGGCGCCTCGGTCTGGTGGAGCTTCGCCGACCAGTACGGCACCGGGCGCATCCGCCGTCTCGTCTGCGTCGACCAGCCGGCGGCGGTGGCGGCGGTGCCGTGGACGACGCCGGACGAACAGCGGGCGAGCGGGGCCATCTTCGACGTGGCGGGGCTCCTGGAACTGGGGGCCGCGCTGGCCGGCCCGGACGGCGAGCAGGCCCGCGAGGACTTCGTCCGCTCGATGTTCAGCGGGGACACCGACCCGGAGCTGCTGGCGTTCGTGACCGAGGAGATCCGCGCCACCCCGGCGTACGCGGGTGTGCCGCTGCTCTTCGACCACTGCGCCCAGGACTGGCGCGACCTGCTCGGCCGGATCGACGTACCGACGCTGGTGCTCGGCTGCGAGGGCAGCCATGTGGACCCCGCCTCGCAGCGGTTCATCGCCGAGCGGATCCCCGGCGCCCGGCTCCATGTCTTCCCGTCGAGCGTCGCGAGCTCACACTTCCCGTTCCTGGAGAACCCGGCGGAGTTCAACGCCGTCGTGGAGAAGTTCCTCTCCTGACCTTCCTCTGCTACAAGATCCGCCTCTGATCTGCCGCCGTCACGGCGATCTCCCCCTTCGTCTCCCCTTCCCCTGTCGTCGAGCGACGAGCCGTTCTTTGGCGACCCCCGTACCCCCTCGCGCGCTCAGAACCGATCGGAGCCTCCCATGATCCCGTCGGGTGCCTCACCCATGCCCGAAATCGACTTCCCCCAGCAGGACCGGGCCGCCGTCGCCACTCACGACGTCGGCAACGGCTGCATCGACGTCCTCTCCCCGCCGCCCGGCACCGACCCCGAAGACTGCCTGTACGTCACCCTCCACGTGCAGGGCGCGGCCTCCCTCCGGCGCGACGGCGTCAGCACCGCCCTCGCCCCCGGCGACCTGCTGATCGGTACGACCCCGAACCCGGCGGGTCTGCTCCAGGACGCCGAGGCGCGGATGCTCCGATTCCGGGTCCCCTGCTTCTACTTGGGGGTACGGGTCCGCGAAATCCGGCGCACGGGCGGGCTGTTGGCGCGGGGAAGCGAGGGAGTCGGTTCGCTGGCCTCCCAGTTCCTCAAGACTCTCGCGTCCCAGAGCCGGAACCATCTCTCTCCGCCGTGCCGCCATCTCGCGCGCAGTGTGTGCGACATCGTGGCCGTCCTGGTGGCCGAACTCCTCGAAAAGGAACAGCCGGAGGCGCCGACCGCCGCGGCCGGGATCCTGGCGCGCGTCCACGCCCACATCGACGAGAACCTCGCCGACCCGGATCTCTCGCCCGACGCGATCGCCCGCTCGCAGCACATCTCGGTGCGCTATCTGCACCGGCTCTTCCAGCAGGACGGGACGACGGTGGGGCAGTGGGTACGGCAACGACGCCTCGACGCCTGCCGTCGGGAGCTGGAACGCCTGCCCCGCTGGCGGACCAGCGTCGCCGCCATCGCGCAGCGCTGGGGCTTCGTGAGTCCGTCGCACTTCAGCCGGGCGTTCAGGGCGGCGTACGGGCTGTCGCCCAGGGAGTGGCAGATGTACGCCACGAGGGCCGACGGCACCCCGGACCGCCCGGCCTCCTGACCCCGCGCCCTTCCCCTTCCCCGCGCCCTCCTCCCCGCGCCCTCCTCCCCTCTCCTCCTTCGTGCTCTTCCTCCGCACCGCCCGAAAGACCACCATGCCCTCCACCTGGCCCACGATCGTGATCGTCCACGACGGCTGCTCCGACGCCACCACCTGGTTCGGTGTCATCGCCGAACTCCACCGGCGCGGGCTGACCGTCCTCGCCGCCGCGAACCCGCTGCGCGGCCTCGCCCACGACGCCGCTTACGTGTCCTCCGTCGTCGCGGGCATCGACGGCCCCGTCGTCCTGGTCGGCCACGCCTATGGGGGCGCGGTGATCACCCAGGCGGGAGCCGCCCCCGGCGTCGTCGCGCTGGTCTATGTCTCCGCGTACCTCCCGGCAGAGGGCGAGAGTTACCAGGCGCTCGCGAGCCGTTTCGCCCCCGCGCCGATCCTCGCGTGCCTGCGGCGCACGCCGCTCGGGAGGAGCGAGACGGCTTTGGCGTCCGGTCCGGCCGCCGATGCGGCAGTCGACTCGACGGCCCTGCCGGAGGCGGAACTCACCGTGCCCGCCGACGCGTTCCGCGAGCTGGTCGCCGCCGACCTCGACCCGGAAGTCGCCCGCGCTCTCGCGGCGGTCCAACGCCCGATGGCGACAAGGGTGTTCAGCGATGTGCCGACCGTGGCGGCCTGGCGTCACAAGCCCGCCTGGGCCCTGGTGACCGGCGCGGACCAGGCGCTGCCGCCGCAGCTGCAGCGCTTCACGGCCGACCGCGCCGACGCCACCGTGCTCGACCTGCCCGAAGCCTGCCACGCCGTGGCCGTCTCCCAGCCGACGGCGGTGGCCGAGTTCATCCACGACGCCGCCCGCGTGGCGACGGGGGACGGAGCCAGGGCCGAGAGCGGGACCGGGGCCGGGATCGGAACCGGGATCGGGACCGGAGCCCGCCATGCCCGCTGACTGCGCGACCCCCGTCCTGGAGGGCCGACTGCTCCTGGATGAGGGGAAGTTCATCGAACTCCCGGTGCGCTTCCTCTACCTCCCCGAGGCGCCGTACTCCGTCGTGATGGAGTTCCCCGGCTTCGACGCGGCCGTCGGGGCCTGGGAGTTCTCCCGCGACCTGCTGTGGGAGGGCCTGCACACGGCGGCGGGCGTCGGGGACGTACGGATCTGGCCGCCGTGCCCCACCCACGGCCTGCGCCGGCTGCGGATCATGCTCCAGGGCGAGGACGGCACCGCGATGGTCGAGGTCCCGGCCAAGCCGGTGCGGTCCTGGCTCCGGGGGCGCAGCTTCGCCCTCGTCCCCCGCGGCCGAGAGTCCGAACGCGCGGCCGTCGACTGGGACGCGGAACTGACCCGCCTGGTCCGCGGCCGCTGACCAGGGTGGCGGGGGCCACCCGGGCCCCGTCCCGGTGTTCCCTCCCCGTCCGGCGTTTTCCTCCCCAAGGAAGCAATTACCGGGGAGGGAAACCTCCCTGATGCTGAGGAATTCTGTCGGATCGCCCGCCTTTACACTCACCTGCATGACGACCGATTGGGTGGCGGAATGGCGACGCGTTGTTCACGGGCGGCGCCTTGGTGAGTGCAGCCAATCACTCGCGCACGGAACTCCCGTCCCACCTCCGTTGTCCGAAGCGGAGATCTCCGAAGCGGAGGCGGAACTGGGCGTCACGTTCCCTGACCAGTACCGAGAGTATGTGCTCCGGCAGAGCGCCGGCGGTGCGGTGAACCGGCTGTGCCGGTCCGCGGCAGGCTGGGGCTGGAGCGGGGATTCGCTCACCAATTACGACTTGCTCACCACCGACTTCCCGCATCCGGACTCCTACCGTGCCTACGAGGACGAGCTGGACGCGCGGGAACCGAAGGAGCGGGACTTTCCTGACCGCGACGCCTACCAAGCAGCCTGGGATCAGTGGGACAGCGAATTCGGAGTGCTCCAGGAGCGCAAGACGTCCGGTGCTGTCGTCCTCCAGGAGAACGGCTGCGGCTTCTCGACCCTGCTTGTCGTCACCGGTCCCCACCGGGGCTCGCTGTGGTTCGACGCCCGGGCCACCTGCGACAAGATCCTTCCTCTGAACCTGAACGGTCGGCCTGTGTCGTTCACGGACTGGCTCGCTCGGGGGTCGATGGGGTTGCTCACCTGGTGAACTCGCCCGGAAGGCGCGGCGCCGGCCTACTCGAAGCGCAGGTCGGCGAGGGTGCCGAGGTCGCGCTCGTAGAGGCCGTAGACCTTCGGGGTGTTGACGGAGGTGAGGAGGCCCCGGTCGGTCTCCGGCCCGGTCGGGCGGCACGGGAACAGGTGTCCGTCAGCAAACCATGCATGCGTGCTTGCTTGTTTCTGGCGCCGGTGCCAAGGTCTCACCGAGCCGCCGCAGCACCCGATCTCGATCTCGAACCCGATCCCTCCTTCGCCACCACCGTCACCGTCCCATTCGAAGGGCCACGCATGGTGTTTCGCAGCGAGTACGCGGATGTCCCGGTTCTCTCCCTCCCCATCCACGACGTCGTCCTCGGGCGCGCCGCCGAGTTCGGGGAGACGCCGGCGCTGGTCGACGGCAGCGGCGGGGACGGGGCTTTGAGTCTCAG
This sequence comes from Streptomyces sp. NPDC046203, assembly GCF_040646255.1. Classification (NCBI taxonomy): domain Bacteria; kingdom Bacillati; phylum Actinomycetota; class Actinomycetes; order Kitasatosporales; family Streptomycetaceae; genus Streptomyces; species Streptomyces sp. NPDC046203. The sequence goes on from NZ_JBEYZX010000006.1 coordinate 111,625, forward strand.
CTATGCCCAACTCGACGCTCTGCACCGGCAGGTGGCGGCCGGGCTCGCCGGGGCCGGGGTGGGCAAGGGGGACGTGGTCGCCCTGCACAGCCCCAACAGCGTGCTGTTCCCCGTGGCGTTCTACGCGGCGACCCGGGCCGGGGCCGCCGTGACCACGGTGCATCCGCTCGCCACCGCCGAGGAGTTCGCCAAGCAGTTACGGGACTCGGCGGCGCGCTGGATCGTGACCGTGTCACCGCTGCTCGCGACAGCGCGGGAGGCGGCCCGGCTCGCGGGCGGTATCGCGGAGATCTTCGTCTGCGACCGCGCGCCCGAGGGGAACGAGGCCGGGAACGAGGCCGGGAGCGGGCCCGGCGTGCGGTCGTTGCAGGAGTTCCTGGGGACGGCGGAGCCCGTCCCGGACGTCGCCGTCGACCCGGCCACGGACCTGGCGGCGCTCCCGTACTCCTCCGGCACCACCGGCGTCCCCAAGGGCGTGATGCTCACCCACGCGTCCATCGCCACCAACCTGGCCCAGCTCGAACCGCTCGTGCCGATGGGCCCCGGCACCCGGATCCTCGCGATCCTGCCCTTCTTCCACGCGTACGGCCTGACGGCCCTGATGAACGCCCCGCTGCGGCTCGGCGCCACCGTCGTCGTCCAGCCGCGCTTCGAGTTCGACGGCTTTCTCGCCGCCATCGAACGGCACCGCATCACCGCCCTGTACGTGGCGCCGCCCATCGTGCTCGCCCTCGCCAAACACCCGGCGGTCGCCGACCACGACCTGTCGTCCCTGGAGTACATCGTCTGTTCCGCCGCCCCGCTCGACGCGGCGCTCGCCGAGGCGTGCTCCGCGCGGCTCGGTCTGCCGCCGATCCGCCAGGCGTACGGGATGACGGAACTCTCCCCGGCCACCCACCTGGTGCCGCTCGCCGCCGTCGCCCCGCCGCCCGGCACGGTCGGCAAGCTGCTGCCGTCGACCGAGATGCGGATCGTCTCCCTCGACGACCCCACGAAGGACGCGCCGCCCGGCGCGGAGGGCGAGATCGCGATCCGGGGCCCGCAGGTCATGAAGGGCTATCTGGGGCGGCCCGAGGCCACGGCGGAGATGATCGGCGCGGACGGCTGGCTGCGCACCGGCGACATCGGGCGGGTCGACGAGGACGGCTGGCTGTACGTCGTCGACCGCGTCAAGGAGCTCATCAAGTACAAGGGTTACCAGGTCCCGCCCGCCGAACTGGAGGCCCTGCTCCTCACCCACGAGGGCATCGCGGACGCCGCCGTCATCGGGGTCGACGGCACGGACGGCACCGAGATCCCCAAGGCGTTCGTCGTACGCCAGCCGCACGCGGCGGAGTTGAGCGCGGAGGAGGTCGCGGCGTTCGTCGCGGCGCGGGCCGCCCCGTACAAGAAGGTCCGGCAGGTGGAGTTCATCGACACCGTGCCCCGGGCGGTGTCGGGAAAGATCCTCCGCAGGGAGCTGCGCGCACGGTAGGAATGGTATGAACCACAGGAAGCAAGAGTGACGAGCGAGCAGGGGGACCACGCATGAGCTTCGTCCGCACGGCGTCCGAGCGCGGGATCACCACTCTCACGCTCGACTCCCCAGCCGCTCGCAACGCGCTGTCCGCGGCACTCGTCACCGAACTCTCCGACTCCCTCGCCGCCTGCGGCAAGGACCCGGCCGTCCGCGCGGTGGTCCTCGCCCACACCGGCACCACCTTCAGCGCGGGCGCCGACCTGAAGGCGCCGCCCAGCCCGTACGCCTTCGTCGATCTGCTGCGACAGATAGTCGAACTCCCCAAACCCGTGGTCGCCGTGGTCGACGGGCACGCCCGGGCCGGCGGCCTCGGACTGCTCGGCGCCTGCGATGTCGTACTGGCCTCGGACGGCGCCGACTTCGCGCTGACGGAGGTACGGATCGGGGTCGCCCCCGCCGTCATCGCCCTCACCCTGCTGCCGAAGCTCGAACCCCGGGCCGCGGCTCGCTACTTCCTGACCGGCGAGCGCTTCGGTACGGCCGAGGCGCGGGCGATGGGCCTGGTGACCGGACCGCTCGCCGACCTCGAACCGGTCCTCGACGGGCTGCGGCGGGCCTCACCACAGGGGCTGCGCGCGACGAAGCGACTGGTCACGGCTAGAGTCCTGGAAACCTTCGAGCGCGACGCGGAGGAACTGGTCCAGTTGTCCGCCACGCTCTTCGCCTCCACCGAGGCGAGAGAAGGGATGACGGCCTTCCTCGAGCGACGGGACCCCGCGTGGCGACTGTGAGTGGCGGCGGCTCCACCGGACAGCCGGGAACCCCTGCGACCCGTACGGGTTCCCCGGGCCTTACGGGATCTACGGCCCCTACGGGCCTTACGGGATCTGCGGGCCCTACGGGATCTGCGACCCCTGAGGGTTCCACGGCCCCTAGGGGATCTGCGGCCCGTACGGGTTCCACGGCCCCTACGGGACCTCAGGACTCCGCGAGCCCTACGGGCCGTAAGGGCTCCACCGGAACCCCGGGCCCGGGACACGCCGGCCGCGGTGCCGGGCCCAAGCAGGACCGCAGCCGGGCCACCCGCCAGCGGCTCCTGGAAGCGGCGGTCGCCTGTCTCGCCGAGTACGGCTGGGCGGGTTCCACCGTCGCCGTCGTCGCCGAACGCGCCGGGGTCTCGCGTGGTGCCGCGCAGCACCACTTCCCCACCCGCGAGGACCTGTTCACGGCCGCCGTCGAGTACGTCGCAGAGGAGCGCTCCGAGGCCCTGCGCACCCTGCCCACCCAGGACCGGCCCACGGTCGTCGCGGGCCTCGTCGACCTCTACACCGGCCCGCTCTTCCGCGCCGCGCTCCATCTGTGGGTCGCCGCCTCCGACGAGGAGCAGCTGCGGCCCCGGGTCGCCGAACTGGAGGCCCGGGTGGGCCGCGAGTCACACCGGATAGCCGTCGAACTGCTCGGCGCCGACGAGTCCCGCCCCGGCGTCCGCGAGTCCGTCCAGGGCCTTCTCGACATGGCCCGGGGCCTGGGCCTCGCCACCCTCCTCACCGACGACCGGGCCCGCCGCGAGCGGGTCGTCGCGCAATGGGCCCGGCTTCTGGACGAGGCCCTGGGCTGAGGGGCGACGGGGCCGGGGGAGCGACAGGCCCCCGCCGGCCGAGGGACGACGTTGCGGGGCGCCCCCGACGGACGCCCCGCACCTGCCACCCGTAGCGGCTGACCCGTACGGCCTGGCCGGTACGGGCAATCCCGTACGGGCGCACTCCTACCGGCGGTTCCTCGCACGCGTAGGCCGTACGCACAGGCCCCTACGGGCACTTCCCTACCGCCGGACCCCTACGGGCAGCCCCGCCCTGGCAGCCCCTCCGCTCAGCGAACCGAGTCGGCGATGTCGGCGAAGCCCTCGATCTCGCGCGGGTCGCGCTGGCCCGGGCCGATGTAGCGCGCGGACGGGCGGACCAGCCGACCGGTGCGCTTCTGCTCCAGGATGTGCGCCGACCAGCCGGCGGTACGGGCGCACGTGAACATCGAGGTGAACATGTGCGCCGGGACCTCGGCGAAGTCGAGCATGATCGCGGCCCAGAACTCCACGTTCGTCGCGAGCACCCGGTCCGGGCGGCGGTTGTGCAACTCCTCCAGGGCCGCCTTCTCCAGCGCCTCCGCCACCTCGAAGCGCGGCGCGCCGAGCTCCTTGGCCGTGCGGCGCAGGACGCGGGCGCGCGGGTCCTCGGCGCGGTAGACGCGGTGGCCGAAGCCCATCAGCCGCTCGCCCTTGTCGAGGGTCTGCTTCACGTACGCGGTCGCGTCGCCGGTGCGCTCGATCTCCTCGATCATGCCGAGGACGCGGGACGGCGCGCCGCCGTGCAGCGGGCCGGACATCGCGCCGACCGCGCCGGACAGGGCGGCGGCCACGTCCGCGCCGGTGGAGGCGATGACGCGGGCGGTGAAGGTGGAGGCGTTCATGCCGTGTTCGGCGGCCGAGGTCCAGTAGGCGTCGACGGCCTTGACGTGCTTCGGGTCCGGCTCGCCGCGCCAGCGGATCATGAACCGCTCGACGATCGAGCCCGCCTTGTCGATCTCGCTCTGCGGCACCATCGGCAGGCCCTGGCCGCGCGCCGACTGGGCGACGTACGACAGCGCCATGACGGCGGCCCGGGCGAGGTCGTCGCGGGCCTGCTCGGCGGAGATGTCCAGGAGCGGCCTCAGGCCCCAGACGGGCGCGAGCATGGCGAGCGCGGACTGGACGTCGACGCGGATGTCGCCGGAGTGCACCGGGATCGGGAACGGTTCGGCGGCCGGCAGGCCGGGGTTGAAGGCACCGTCGACGAGCAGGCCCCAGACGTTGCCGAAGGAGACATGGCCGACCAGGTCCTCGATGTCGACTCCGCGGTAGCGGAGCGCGCCGCCCTCCTTGTCGGGTTCGGCGATCTCGGTCTCGAACGCGACGATTCCTTCGAGTCCGGGTACGAAGTCGGACATGGGGCGGCTCCTCGGTCGATCGATGGTGCTGGCTGATGGTGCTGACTGACGGTCTGACTGATGGTCTGGCTGGTGGTCTGGCTGATGGGGCGGGGCTGCGGCGCGGACGGTACGGACCGTCGGACGGCCGGACAGCCGAGAACGTTTGATCGATGATCAATCATTCGATCGTCGACTCACCCCGGCTTGGGGGAGAGCGACAGTGATTCGGGGCGATTCAGGGGACGAGTCTGTACGGTTCCGACGATGCGGGGAAGCGTGACATCCGGCACACTGCGCCAATCCAGCGGAGAAGGATTGGCACTGCGTGCCACTGGGCAGAATGAAGCGCTGCGGCAGGATGGGCACGTGACCGACGCCCTCGATCCCGCCGACGCGCCCCGCCCTGCCCGCGATTCCCGCGATGCCCCGAATTCCCGCGGCTCCGGCGACTCTCGCGCTTCCCTCGACCCGCTCGATCCCGCCGACATGCGCGAGCAGTACCGGACCCGGGAGCTGACCGCGGAGGACCTCGCACCCGGGCCGATCGGACAGTTCGCCCGCTGGTTCAAGGAGACCGCCGCCAATCCGGCGATCCACGAGCCGAACGCCATGATCGTCTCCACTGCCGACGCCGACGGCCGCCCCTCCTCCCGTACGGTGCTGCTCAAGCACTACGACGAGGCCGGCTTCGTCTTCTTCACCAACTACGGCTCCCGCAAGGGCCGCGAGCTGACGGCCAATCCGTATGTCTCGCTGCTCTTCCCGTGGCATCCGCTGGCCCGCCAGGTGATCGTCGGCGGTCGCGCCGAGCGCACCGGCCGGGACGAGACCGTCGCGTACTTCCGCACCCGCCCGCACGGCTCCCAGCTCGGCGCCTGGGCCAGCCGCCAGTCCACGGTGATCGGCTCGCGGGCCGAACTGCTCGCGCGGTACGAGGAACTGGCCGCCCGCTACCCGGAGGACGAGCAGGTGCCGGTGCCGCCGGAGTGGGGCGGCTTCCGGGTCGTACCGGAGACGGTGGAGTTCTGGCAGGGGCACGAGAACCGGCTGCACGACCGGTTGCGGTACGTGGCTGAGGGCGGGTCCTGGCGGGTCGAGCGCCTGTCCCCGTGACGTAGCCCCGTGACGTAGCCCCGTGATGTAGCCCCGTGACGTACGGGGTCCGACTCCGGCCGGGTCTCGCCCTGGCCGGGTCCGCCGCTCGCCCGACCGGGCCTGTACTTGGACCGGGCCTGACTCGGGTCGGGCCTGACTCGGGTCGGGCCCGGCTCTGACCGGGCCGGGCGACCGCCGGCCGGGCCTTGGGCGACCGCCCCAAAAACGCGAACGACCCGTGGGCCTTGGTCCCGTCCGCCTAGGTTCGGACGGGAGCCGGTCGGACTGACCGGCGGCCCACGGGTCGGGTGACTGCGGTGGTGTCGGCAGATGGCCTGCCGAACCGCACAGGAGTGCGACGGCAGGCCTTAGCCCGCAGTCACCTCACGAGTCCGAAAAGAAATCATTTTTCCGGATCACCTCCTTTCGCGTGTAGCCCCACTCTAGGAAGCGCCCGCCGGCCGGCTCAACCGGTTTTTCGCGGCCTTCCTCCCCCGTGGATCCGGCGGCGGATTTTTTGTGGCCTCCTTACGCCGAACTTTCACCGAAGGGGCTGTGTCCTGGGTCACGTTTCGAGTTGAATGAGACAGGGGGTGGCCTGATGAGTGGCTCTATGCGCGACACGACCGACACGGCGAGCGTCCCGGAGGTTCCGGGCGTCGATCTTCTCGCCGCTCTGCTCGACGGGATGGACGCGGCGCTCTGCGCGCTGGACGCCACCGGCACCATCACCCACTGGAACCGCGAGGCCGAACGCATCCTCGGCTGGAGCGCCCGGGAGGCCGTCGGACGGCGCGGTTTCGACGGATGGGCGGCCCGCAGCGCCGACGCCGAGGAGATCCTGGCGCGGCTGATGTGCGCGATGTCGGCGCCCGGCCGGCAGGTCCACGAGTTCGCCCTGCTGCGCAAGGACGGCGGACGGGTCCTCGTCCGCACCCAGACCACCGGGGTGCGCGGCGCCGACGAGCGCCCGGCCGGGGTGTACTGCGCCTTCGGCGAGACACACGTCCAGATCGACCTGGAACGCTCGCTCGCGCTCGGCGAGGCACTGCTCGCGGACGCCGCCTGGGGAGTCGTCCTCGTCGACCCGGATCTGCGGCCCGCCGTGCTGAACGGCCACGCCGCGCGCGCGTTCGGCGCGCCCCGCGCCACCCTGCTCGGCCGCCCGCTCGGCGATCTCGTCGGCCAGGGGGTCGACGAACTGGAGAGCGCCCTCCTGCACGTCCTCGCCACCGGCGGCGCGCCCGAACCGGCCGACGTCTGGGTGACCCTGCGCGGCCCGCACGGCGAACGCCGCCGCTGCTGGCGCTGCGGCTTCGTCCGGCTCGCCTCGCCGTTCGCCGAGGCCGACGACCCCGTACCGCTGGGCGCGGGCTGGATCTTCCAGGACGTCACCGACGCCCGCCGGGCCGCCCGGGACGCCGACCGGCTGACCCTGCGCTTCGCCCGGCTGCACCGCGCGTGCGCAGCCGCCGCCGAGTGCGAGGACCCGGAGCGGGCCGCCGCCGCGCTCCTCGACACGGTGCTCACGGGCTACGCGGACCACGTCCTGGTCGACCGCGCGACCCCGGACGGACGGCTGGTACGGATCCTCGCCGGTCAATCCGGCACGGCCTCCCCCGGGCCCGTCGCGACTGTCTCCTCCGGCGGCATCCCGACCCGCTACCCCGCCGCCCATCCCGCGCTCCTGGCGCTCGCCCACCCGGCCCCGGCCCGCGCCGAGGCGCCCGTCGCCGCCACGCCCGGCAGATCAGGCACACCCGCCTCCGGAACCCCTGCCCCCGGTCCCCCCGGCGCCTCCACCGCCGACGCGTCGCGCTGGGCCGCCGACCACCTCTGGCCGGCGGACACGGTGCGCGCCCTGTGCCTGCCGCTACGGGCCGGCGGCCGTACGCTCGGCGTCCTCACTTTCCTGCGCGCGGCGTTCCGGCCGGCCTTCTGCCGTGAGGACACGGCATATGCCGAAACGGTGGCGGCCCAGGTCGCGGCGCGGCTGGCGGCCGGGACGGCTGCGCGGACCGACGAGACCTGAACAAGGGAGCAAGGGAGCGGGGGTCGTGGCGGATACTCGCCACGACCCCCGTACGGCTGAAGTTTTCGCCCGCCGAGGCCGACCCCGGCGGTGGTACTGCCCCAGGACCGGCGCCTCGGTACCGGCCGCCCCTTGTCCGCCGCTCCGGTCCCGCCGACGCCTCAGTGGCGGTAGAAGATGCGGTCCCCGTACTCCGTCATCACCCGGCCGTTCCACTCGTGGCCGCCGTCCACGTTCCCCGAGCGCAGCAGCGGCGGCTCGATGCCCCGCCGGACCAGCTCCTCGACCGCCGCCGCCGTCATGGCCTGCATCAGGGCGCTGGTGACGACCGTCGAGGCGGGGCCGAACGGCGCGTCGACGGCCTCGTGGGAGAGCTCCGCGTCCCCGACGGGGATCTTGGAGTCGAGGACGATGTCGCAGTGGTCCATGAGGTACGTGCCCGAGGAGTGCCGGGAGCGCGTCTTCGTCGCGTACGCCAACGAGGTCACCCCGATCACGGTGAGGCCGAGGGCGCGCGCGTTCATCGCCATTTCGACCGGCAGGGCGTTGCGCCCCGACAGGGAGATGATCACCAGGACGTCGCCGGACCGGGCGGGGGAGGAGTCGAGGACCGCGCCCGCGAGGCCGTCGACCCGTTCCAGGGCCGAGCCGAGGGTCGCGGGCACGACGTCGACGCCGACGGTGCCCGGCACCGCGAGCAGGTTCATCAGGGCCAGTCCGCCCGCGCGGTAGACCACGTCCTGCGCGGCCAGCGACGAGTGGCCCGCGCCGAACGCGAAGAGCCGGCCGCCCGCGGCGACCGTGTCGGCGATGGCGGTTCCGGCGGCGGCGACGGACGCCGTCTCCTCGTTCCGTACCTTCTCCAGCAGGCCGATGGCGGCGTCGAAGAACTGCCCGGCCAGCTTGCTCTCGCCCATGGCGGCGGCTCCTTCTCCCTTGTGGTCGCGGATCACGGTGCGGTCCGGACCATTGCTCTGTCAATACCGCCTCGTCCGGTGCGCCACGGTTGTCGGTGTGATGCGTCAGAATTGGGGCAGGGCCAGCGCACGACTCATCAAGGGGCACGTATGTCCGGACTGATCGACACCACCGAGATGTATCTCCGCACCATCCTGGAGCTGGAGGAGGAAGGTGTGGTCCCGATGCGTGCCCGGATCGCGGAGCGGCTGGACCAGAGCGGTCCGACCGTGAGCCAGACCGTGGCCCGCATGGAGCGGGACGGCCTGGTGGCCGTCGCCAGCGACCGTCACCTGGAGCTGACCGACGAGGGCCGCCGCATGGCCACGCGCGTGATGCGCAAGCACCGGCTCGCCGAGTGCCTGCTGGTGGATGTCATCGGCCTGGAGTGGGAGCAGGTCCACGCCGAGGCGTGCCGCTGGGAGCACGTGATGAGCGAGGCCGTGGAGCGCCGCGTCCTGGAGCTGCTGCGGCACCCGACGGAGTCGCCGTACGGCAACCCGATCCCGGGTCTCGAAGAGCTGGGCGAGCGGTCCGAGGCGGAGTCCTTCCTGGACGAGTCGATGGTGTCGCTCGCGGACCTGGAGGCCGGCGTCGACGGCAAGACGGTGATCGTGCGGCGGATCGGCGAGCCGATCCAGACGGACGCGCAGCTGATGTACACGCTGCGGCGCGCGGGCGTGCAGCCCGGTTCCGTGGTGTCGGTGACGGAGTCGCCCGGTGGCGTCCTCGTGGGCAGCAGCGGCGAGGCGGCCGAGCTGGACGCGGAGATCGCGGCGCACGTCTTCGTCGCCAAGCGCTGAGCCGGCGCCGGAGCTGCCGCACCTCGACTTGAGCCGACCCCGAGTCGCCCCCGACTCCAGTCGGCCGAGTCGCACCCCGACCCGGACCCCGTGCCCGGGCCTCGACACCGTCCGCCGACCCGCCCCCCCCCGGGGAGTGTTTTTCCTGTGACCCCGGTGCTTCCCGCCACGATTCACGGCGGAACGGCCGCGCGTACGCCCCTTTTTGTGCCACGCTGAGGGGATGAGGGCCGCCCTCCCGACCACGGACACGGACACGGACGCAACAGAGAACCCCGGCGCCGCATGGCGCCGGGGTTCGTCCTCCCCTGTGCTGACCCGGAGCCCCGAGCTCTCAAGGTCATTCCCCGCGGACCGGTTTCCCCGAGCGGTCCGCCCCCCGTTCAAGATCTCCCCCTGGCCGAGGTCGTCAACCCTTGAGGGCTGTCACTCGAAGGTGGGGTGTCACGTGGCAGAAGAGTGTTTTCGAATACGGGTTCGATAATCTGGTGCAGTTCCACGGATCAGGCGGGGTCATGGGGAAAGAGGGGGTGTCGAGGGGCATGGTGCGACGACTCGACGTCAAGGGAGCCGACGGCGTACGCCTGGCGGCCTGGGATTTCACGGAACCGGGCGCGCCCGCGAGCGGCCCCGGCGTCCTGCTGCTGCACGGGCTGATGGGCAGCGCCTCCCACTGGGCGCCGGCCGCCGAGTGGCTGGCCCCGCGGCATCGCACGATCGCCCTGGACCAGCGCGGTCACGGCGCGAGCGAGAAGCCGACGGGCCCGTACACCTGCGAGGCGTACGTGGCCGACGCCGCCGCCGTCGTCGAAGACCTCGGCATCGGCCCGGTGACCCTGGTCGGCCACTCCATGGGCGCGCTCACCGCCTGGCGGCTGGCCGCCGAGCGCCCCGACCTGGTCCGCGCGCTGGTCATCTGCGACATGCGGCCCTCCGCGCTCGGCGCGGCCTCGCAGCGCGAGTGGCAGGACTGGTTCCACCACTGGCCGGTGCCGTTCCCCTCGCTCGACGCCGTGCACCGCTGGTTCGGCGAGGACGACCCCTGGGTGGAGCGGCCCCGGCCGGCCCGGGGCGCGTTCTTCGCCGAGGTGATGGCCGAGCACGCCGACGGCTGGCGGCCCGTCTTCGACACCTCCCAGATGCTCACGTCCCGCGAGATCTGGGCACGTGAGGCGCACTGGGACTCGCTGGCGCAGGTCGCCTGTCCCACTCTCGTCGTCCGCGGGCTCGACGGCGCACTCGGCCGCGCCGAGGCCCAAGAGATGGTCCGGGTCCTGCCCCGGGGCGAGTACGCCGAGATCCCCGACGCGGGCCATCTGCTGCACTACGAGCACGCCGAGGCGTGGCGCGAGGTCGTCGAACCGTTCCTGAACGGCGTCCTCGCCGTCTGAGCCCGGGGCCGGGGCCGGGGCCAGGGCCGGGGCCAGGGCCAGGGCCGGGGGCGTACGCACACAGCGCGCGCCCCCGGAGCCCGTACCCCTGCTGCCCGTCCCCGAGCCCGTACCCCGGCGCGTGCCCCCGCCCCCGCTCCCGCGCCGCCCCGCCCCGCACAGCGCGAAGGCCCCCGCCGAAGCGGGGGCCTCCTGAAAACCGACTGACAGGGCCGCCGGGACCCGCCCGGCAGCCTCCGGCGCCGTCAGCCCTTGCTCACCGCCGCCAGGATCTCCGGCAGCCGCTTCGCGACGCGCGGGGCCGCCAGCTTCAACCCGGCCCACACGATCAACGCGCCGTACAGCGCGCCGCCGAGCAGCAGCCACACGCTCGTCATGGCGTCCTGGTCGAGCAGGAGCGACGCCGCGATCAGCGGCCCGCACAGCACCGACGCCGCGATCATGCTGCCGAAGATGGACAGCCAGGCGAGCCCGCCCTGCCCCGGCGCCACGTTCTTGTAGGCGCTGTCCTGCGGGATCGAGTACGGGAAGTTCGCCGACGCCAGCGCGCCGAGACCGACCATCGCGCCGAGTATCCCGAACGCCACGCCCAGGATCCGCGCGAAGCCGTTCCAGTCGCCGAGGACCGACGCCGTGATCACGAACGCCAGGAGCGTGTACGGCACGGTGATGGCCAGCAGCGCCAGCGCCCGCGCCCGCAGTTCGGCGTACGCGTCGGCCTTGGTGGAGATGGTCTGCGCGACCATCCAGAACGCCGAGGTGTCCTGGCCGAACTGGTTGAACATCTGCATGCCGAGCATGCCCGTGGCGAAGCACGCCCAGTAGAGCGTGCCGACGCCCTGCACGGCGTTGACCACCGGGATGATCAGACCGACGGCGAGCGAGGTCACCCACGACGCCTTCGTCTTCGGGTCGCGCCAGATGTAGCGCAGGCTGCGCTCCATCACGGCGCCGGTGCGTCCGGCCGGCAGCATCCGGCCGAGCCGGCCCGAGCCGGCCTTCGCGTCCTTGGCGCCCGCGCCGCCCCCGGCCGCGCCGATCGTCGAGCCGTCCGGCTCGGTCATCAACCGTACGAGGCTCTGCTGCCACCAGGCGACGAGCCCCACCAGGGCGGCCCCGGCGATCAGCAGCTTCACGACGGCGATCGCGTAGTCGCCGTCGGCCGCCGCGTCGATCGCGGAGAGCGCGGAGGCCGGCGGCAGCCAGCCCACCACCTCGGCGGCGGGCCGGAGCGCGGAGAGCCCGCCCGCCTGGCTGAGCCGCTGCGCGCCGAAGTTCACCAGTTGCATGCCGACCGCGATGATCAGACCGGACAGCAGGGCGAGGTCGCGTCCCTTGCGGGAGGTGAGGAGCCGGATGTTCGCGGCGGCGACGGCGCGCGACAGGGCCACGCAGCCGACGACCGCCAGCGGGACGGCGAGCACGGCGACGACCGTGGCGACCGCGCCGTGCGCGAGCGCCATCGCCGCGCCCAGTATCAGGACCAGGGTGAGCACCGGGCCGATGCCGACCAGCGAGGCCACGAGCAGGGCCCGGGTCAGCGGCCGGGGCCGCAGCGGCAGCATCACCAGACGCGAGGGGTCGAGCGTCTCGTCGCCGCTCGGCACGAACAGCGGCATGACCGTCCAGGCGAGCGCGAACACGCCGGTGAGCAGCACCGCCACCGTGCTCGCGTCCGTGTGGCCGCGCAGCCCGAGGAAGGCGAGCAGCATGCCGACGGCGAAGAGCGCGGCGAAGGCGACCGAGGCGATGAACGCGACCGTCCGGCCGCCGGACTGCTTCAGCCCGTTCTTCAGGATCGACAGCTTGAGCCGGACGAAGACCGCGGTCAGCGACGGCGCCTTCGCGGCGGACGCCGGAGAGGGCGCCGGAGAGGGCACCGAGTCGGACACGGGAGGAGTGGCGGTGGTCATCGGGTCGGCCCGCCCAGCCAGTCCAGGGACTCGCCGCTGTCCCGCCCGTTGGCGCCGACCAGTTCCAGGAAGGCGGCCTGGAGCGACGGCGCCGAGCCCCGTACGGCTTCCAGCGGGCCCTGCGCGCGGATCTGTCCGGCCGCCATGACCGCGACCCAGTCGCACAGCGACTCCACCAGCTCCATGACGTGGCTGGAGAAGACGACGGTGGCGCCGGAGGAGGTGTAGCGCTCCAGGACACCGCGGATGGTCTGCGCGGAGACCGGGTCGACTCCCTCGAACGGCTCGTCCAGGAAGAGGACTTCGGGGTTGTGCAGCAGCGCGGCGGCCAGGCCGATCTTCTTGCGCATGCCGGTCGAGTAGTCCACGACCAGCTTGTGCTGCGAGCCCGCGAGGTCGAGGACGTCGAGCAGCTGGGTCGCGCGCTTGTCGACCTCGGCGCCGGGCAGCCCGCGCAGCCGCCCGCTGTACGCGAGGAGTTCACGGCCCGAGAGCCGCTCGAACATCCGCAGCCCCTCCGGCAGTACGCCGATGCGCGTCTTGACCTGGGCGACCGACTCGGGGTCGGCCCAGACGTCGTGCCCCGCGACCCGGATGCGTCCGGCGTCGGGCCGCAGCAGGCCCGTGATCATCGACAGCGTGGTGGTCTTGCCCGCCCCGTTCGGACCGACGAGACCGATGAACTTGCCTGCGGGCAGGACCAGATCGACCCCGTTCACCGCGATCTGCTGGCCGAAACGCTTCCACAGCCCCTCGACCTGGACGGCGGGCGTGGCGCCGGTCTCCGGCGCACCACCCTCCGTACCCAACGAACCGTCATATGCCTGGTCAGGTGCCATATGCGTCTACCCCCTCCGTTGCCCCAATGGTCGGGACAACCTTACGGGCGGGGTGTGATCAGGCTATTTAGCCACTTTGTCGAGAAGTGCGCGAAGGGTGAGAGTGAGGAGGGGCGGGGGAGCCGCGGGGGCGATACGGCGGGGCGCGGGGAGGAGTACGGGCGAGGGGAGCCGTCTCCGGCCGGGCGTCACGGGTGCGGCGTCACAAGCGCGGTGTCACAGGTGCGGAGTCGCGGGCCCCGTGTGCCGGGTCGTGGGTCCGGGGCGCTGCGGCAGCCGGGGCCGGTCCGGTGGCCCCGGGCGCCGCGCGGCCTCGGCGCGCTCCGCCCGGTCCGCGTGCTCCCGGCGGTCGGCGCGCGAGACCCGCTCCATCCGTTCCATGCGCTCCTTGCGCTCCGCGTGTTCGCGGCGCTCGGCGTGCTCCCTGCGCTCGGCGCGTTCGGCCCGCTCGGCGGCGTACGTACGCCCGGCGCGCTCGACCCGGTCGACGCGCCGCGCTTCCTCCTCGTCGCGGTCCCGGGCGTCCGACATCTCCCGGCCGCGCGCGTACGCGAGCGGGGCGATCAGCTCCTCGACGTCGGGCAGCCAGCGGTTCGCCGGGGTCGGCTTGCGCGCCCACTGCACGAGGCCGTAGCCGCCGACCCGGGTCGGCGGGGCCACCACGTACCGCCCCTCGCCGTAGCCGACGAGTCCGAGCACGGACGGCATCCAGCCCAGGCTGCGCACCAGGTCCGGCATCTTGCCGGCGGAGCCGGGCAGGACGAAGAAGTACATCCGGCGGTCGGGGGTGTGGGTCACCGGGCCGAGCATCGCGTCCATCCGCTCCATCCGGGCCAGCGCGAGCAGCCCGGCGGTCTCGGAGACCTCGATGGCGTCGAACGTACGGCCGGTGGGCAGCAGGATGGACGCGGTCGGATGTTTCGACCACAAGCGGCGCGCACCGCCGGCGCTGCCCGTGGCCTGGGTCGACCAGTCGGGCCTGACCGGGTGGGCGCCGGGCATGCGACACGCTTCCGCGTCACAGGAACAGCGCACGCGGCCGCCTGGCACGGCCTCCAGCCAGGTCCCCGGGAACACGTCCCAGTGCCGCTCTTCCGCGTACCGCACGGCGTTGTCCAGAAGCGACTCTCGTCGTTCCTTGGGGATCTGTGCGGATTTCGTGACTCCGATGGTCTCTTCCACACCGGACTCAACTGCCGCCGTCACCCGGGGTTACGGGCGTCACGCTCCGGTGGGTGGCGCATCGTTCCCCTGCACGGGGCGCACGGGTGCACGGGCGGGGGCGCGTGGTGAGGTGGGGGCGGTGGGGCGGGTACGCAGTGCTGGGGCACCGACGCGGGAGCCCCGGAGACCGTCGCGGCCGGCGTGTCCGGTTTCGCGTGTTCACATCTGCATTGACCGGAATTCGGCCGGGCAGTGATCAGCCAGTCGATCGACGGGATCGACGAAGGCGACCGACCGACCGGCCGGATCGACGAACGTGACCGACGAACGCGACCGACGGGCCCGGCCGAAGCGCCGGGACCGCGGCCCGGAACCGCCGGGACGACCAGGCAGGCCCGAACCGTACGCCGGCCTCAGGGGGTTACAACCATGGCAGTCAGGCCACTCGTCGCCCGCCAGCCCAACGAACGGCTGCAGGCGCTCATCCAGGAGGCAGGGTGCTCCAACGCCGGCCTCGCCCGCAGGGTCAACATGGTCGGCGCGGAGCGCGGACTCGACCTGCGGTACGACAAGACGTCCGTGGCGCGCTGGCTGCGCGGGCAGCAGCCGCGCGGCCGGGCGCCCGGGATCATCGCGGAGGCGCTGGGCCGCAAGCTGGGCCGTACGGTCACCATCGACGAGGTGGGCATGGCCAACGGCCGCAACCTCGCCTCCGGCGTCGGCCTCCAGTTCGCGCCGACCGTCCTCGGCGCCATCGAGCAGGTGTGCGAGCTGTGGCGCAGCGACGTCGGCCGCCGGGACTTCCTGTCCGGCTCGGCGGTCGCCGCCTCCGCGCTCGTCGAGCCGAGCCGCGACTGGCTGATCACCGGGCCCGACCCGATGGTCGCGCGGGCCGCCGGGGCGCGGGTCGGGGCCTCGGACGTGGCGGCGGTACGGGCGATGACGGGCGCGCTGGTCCGGCTCGACCGGCAGTTCGGCAGCGGGCATGTGCGGCCGGTGGTCGTCCACTACCTCAACAGCGTGGTGTCGGGGATGCTCTCCGGCTCCTACCGGGAGGCCGTGGGGCGCGATCTGTTCGCGGCGGTCTCGCGACTGACCGAGCTGGCCGGGTACATGGCCGTCGACACCGGGCAGCCGGGGCTCGCCCAGCGCTACTACATCCAGGCGCTGCGGCTCGCCCAGGCGGCCGGGGACCGGGCGTACGGCGGCTATGTGCTCGCCGCGTCGATGAGCCATCTCGCCGCCCAGCTCGGCAACCCGCGCGAGATCGCCCAGCTCGCGCGGGCGGCGCAGGAGGGGGCGCGCGGGCAGGTGCCGCCGCGCGCCCAGGCGATGTTCCTGGCCGCCGAGGCCCGCGGGCACGCGCTGCTGGGCGACGGGCACGCCTTCGACCTGGTCGGCGGGCGGGCCGAGGAAGCGCTGGAGCGGGCCGATCCGGAGCAGGGCGACGACCCGGACTGGATCGCGCACTTCGACGAGGCGTATCTCGCGGACGAGCTGGCGCACGGTCACCGGGACCTCGGGCGGGGGCGGGAGGCGGCGCTCGCGGCCCGGAAGTCGCTGGCCGGCCACCCGGAGGGGCGGGCCCGGCGGCGCGCCATCGGGCTCGCGCTGCTCGCCGCCGCGCAGGTGCAGCAGCGCGAGGTGGAACAGGCGGTGCACACCGGGGGCCGGGCGCTGGAGCTGCTGCGCTCGCTGCGGTCCTCGCGCGGGATGGAGTACCTGGGCGATCTGAAGGAGCGTCTGGAGCCCTTCGCGGGGGAGGTGGTGGTACGGGAGTTCGGGACCCGGCTGGATCTGTACGCGGCGTGAGGGGCGCGCGCGGTCGTGGGGGGCGCCGGGGAGGCGCCGGGGGGCGTATCAGGAAGGGACAAGAAAGGGGAAGGAAAGAGGCAGGGATGGTCAGGGGCTGCTGGGGATGCGCCGGGAGGCGTCCGGAGATGTCCGGAGGGGGCGCGCCGGGGTGGTGAAAGGTGTGAAGAGGAGTGAAAGCGCGGGTACCGGGCGCCGGGGCGGAGGCCGCGTGAAGGAGCGGGACACGGAGAAGGCGGCCCCGGGGAGGCGCTGTGAAGAAGGAGGCGTGACGGAGATCACCGACGTCACACCTCCGTTACACCTGGGTCGGACGTGTGTGCGGGGTCCCTGGCCCACCCGGTAGCGTGAGCCGACGGTTCCGTAGGTAGGCCGACGCAGACACAGTCCAGTAGTAGGAGTCCCGGTGACGCACAGCGGACAGGGGCCGGAGCAGCAGTATCCGGCCGCTCAGCCCCTCCCCCCTGAGGTGACCCCTGGTGGCTCCTCGGACGCCCAGGCGACGCAGTACCTGCCGCCGATACCGGGCGCGGGGGCGCCGCCGCAGCCCGGCTACGGCTATCCGCACCCGCACGCCGCCCCGCCGCAGCACGCAGCTCCGCAGCAGGGTGCTCCGCAGCCCGGGTACGGCTACCCGCACCCGGCCGCCCCGATCGCCCCGGACGCGCAGTCGACGCAGTACCTGCCGCCGGTCGCGGCGACCCCGGACAACCAGTCCACGCAGTACCTGCCGCCGGTCCCCGCGGCCCAGGACAACAACCAGGCGGCGACGCAGTACCTCCCGCCCGTACCCCAGCAGGGACCCCCGCAGGGGCAGCCGCCGCAGGGCCCGCCGCCCGGCGCCGTACCGCCGCCGCACGCGACGCGGGAACGGCCGCCGCTCGCCGACTTCGACAACCTCTTCCGCAGCGACACCCCGCAGCAGGCGCCGCAGACCCCGCCGCCGGGGTACGGCTACCCGCACCCGCAGGCCGCGCCGCCCGCCGGCCCGCCGCGACAGCAGCCCGGTTACGGCTATCCGCATCCGCAGGCCGCGGCCCCGGCGCCGCAGCAGCAGCCGTACGGCGGCTACCAGGACAGCTACCAGCCCCCGCACTACGACGAGCCCCAACCGCCGCGCCGCAAGCCGCCGGTGAAGCTGATCGCGGCCGTCGTCGCGGGCTGTGCCGCGGTCGGGCTCGGCGCGGGCGCGCTGCTCAGCGGCGGGGGCGGCGGCGACAAGAAGGACACCGCCGCCCAGGACAGCCAGAACGTGGCCTCCGGCTCTTCCGTGCCGCCCACCACCGCGGCGGAGAAGCCGTCGGAGCCGGCGCCCGTCGACCCCGTGAAGACCCAGGCGGAAGGGCTCGACAAGCTTCTCGCGGACAGCAACAGCAGCCGTGACGCGGTGATCCGTTCGGTCGAGCTGATCAAGCGGTGCGACGACCTCGACCAGGCCGCCACCGATCTGCGCGGCGCCGCCGCCCAGCGGCGTGGTCTCGTCACCCGCCTCCAGGCGCTGCCGGTGGACAAGATCCCGAACAACGCCGCGCTCAAGGTCTCCCTCATCAAGGCGTGGCAGGCGTCGGCCGCGGCCGACGACTACTACGCCGGGTGGGCGGTCCAGGCGAAGAAGAACCACAAGGTCTGCAAGGGCGGCCATGCCAGCGCCACCAGTCAGTCCAAGGCGGGGGACAAGAAGAGCGGCGAGGCGACCGCGGCCAAGAAGGAGGCATCCGGGCTCTGGAACCCGACCGCCGACAAGTACCAGCTGTCGCGCCGCGAGTGGTCCCAGCTCTGAGCGGGTGGGGCGGGCGGCGGGGCGTCCGTTCGTAGGTCGGTCCGTCAGTACGGAGGCCGGCTGACCAACCGTAGGTCTGTCTGTCTGTCCGCCCGCCCGCTCCTTCGCGGACCGGGCGTCAGGACGGGCCGGCCACGATCGTCTTGCCGACGTCGACGAAACCCGGACGCTGCGCGACGAGCCGGCCCTGCCGGACCACCTGGAACGTCACCGCGTGGTTGACGATCCGGGGGAAGTCGGGGGCGCCGAGCAGATCGTCGTACCGCCAGCGCAGCGGGGGCGTCAGGCCCCCGGTCTCGATCCGCGCGCCCTGGTCGAGCGCGTGCGACAGCTGGAGCGGGGTGATCCGGTCGCTGTCGAGGGATTCGACGAGCCGGCGCAGCACGGTGTACGCGATCCAGGTCGTCTGCACACCGGCGTCGGTCGGGTCGACCCGGTTGTCGGCGAAGGCGTGTTCCTTGATCACCTTCCGCATCGGCTGCCACGCCGGGTCGTCGGCCTGCGGGTACCAGCCGGTGACGTACGCGCCCTCGAACGGGCCGTGCGCGCCGCCCGTACGGTCGATCAGCGGCTGGTCGACGCTGCCGAGTACGGAGGAGATCCGCGTGGCGCCCTCGCCCGGCGGCGGCACGCTCCCGTCGCCTGCCGTCGCCTGCCCGTCCGCCGTCTCCTGCCCGTTTGCCGCCTGCCCGGCCGTCTCCTGCCTGTCCGTCGCCCCCTGCCCATCGGCGGGCAGACGCCGGTAGGAGTCGAAGAACACCTGGGTGCGTTCGCCGAGGACGGCGGCGACACAGCCGTCCGTGCCGCCCGCGCGGGTGCGTGCCTGGCCGGCCTGCCGGGTGTACTCGTCGGCGTCCTCGGGCGCCGGGATGTCGAACGCGCCGTCGTGGCCGGTCCTGCGCAGCCCGGCGTTCAGCAGATCGGGCAGCCGGTCGCCGGCGATGGTGTCCGGGCGGACCAGGGCGACCTCGCGGCAGGACGCGGCGAGCTGGGTGCCGTGGCCGGCGACCAGAGCGGCCACCCCGCCGTTGACCGGATAGGACAGCGAGCTGGTGAACTCGCCCTCCGAGACCCCGTAGCCACCGATATAGGGGATGCCGGCGGCCTCCAGCGGCGCCATGAAGGAGTTGCCGTGCTGGCTGTACGAGCCCACGACGGCGACGGCCCCCTCGCGGGCGGCCCGGCGGGCGCACGCGGCGGCCCCGGCGCCGGTGTTCTGTTCGTTGCAGGTGAGGACGCGCAGCTCGTGTCCGTCGATGCCGCCGTTGGCGTTGACCCAACGGGCATATGCCTGGGCCATGGCCGGCATGCCGGGCATATTCGTGGCGCGCGTACGGTCCGGGGCCCAGGTCATGACGGTGACGGGCTCCTTGGAGCCCGCCGTCACTCCGGGGAGTACGCCACAGCCGGTCAGCAGGGACGCCGCTGCCGCCATGGTTGTCGCATATGCGAGAAGTGAGGTGAGTCGCCTGCCGGTCATGGACACGCACCATTCCTCCCGATAGGTAACGCGGGAGTGAGGCGGACCCAACGCAGGGTGACCATGGGGTGAATTGCGAGAGTCGGCACCGGGACTGTCGGACCCGGAACGTACGATCGACCGGTGTCCAGCTCCACCTCCCCTTCCGAGAACCCTTCCCGCCGCGGCCGTCGCTCCTCCACCATGGGCGGCATGCCTCTCAACGACATGCCGTGGTGGCGCTGGCGCGTGAACGTGCGCTCGGCGCTGCACATGCTCTCGGACCCGGGGTTCCACGAGACGACCTGGCGGACCGGCCAGGAGGGGTACGGCGACGTCACCGACGCCGTCTACCGACTGGTGGAGGACACCTGGCTGGACAACTGGTCCGCGGAGAAATACGTGGGAGCGATATTCCGCGACTCCGGCGAGGCGGCGCTGGTCGACATGGTCGTGCTGCGCGTCCTGCGGATCATGCACCAGGTCGGTACGGACGCCCCGGTCTCCGCGTTCCTCGACCACCCCGAGTGGCCGGAGGCCGTCCAGGCCGCCCGCGAGGCACACATACGGATGGCCGCGGCGGACGGCGACGAGCCGGACGCGCCGCCGCACTCGCTCGACGTCATCCGCATCATGACGCGGGCGGCGTGAGGCGCGGCTGAGGTACGCGAGCCGGGTGTGAGCGGGGCGGGAGCGACCCTCCGGCCCCCCCGGCCGGGGCCGGCGCACCTCCGGCCGGTTCCGGCGTCCGCCCGTACCGTCCCTCCGACATCCGTCCGAACCGTCCATCTGACGGACGGTTCGGTGAAGCGGCCCACCGGGTGTGGCAGGCTGGGCCAATGACCGACCAGTACGTCCTCACCCTCTCCTGCCCCGACAAGCAGGGCATCGTGCACGCCGTGTCGAGCTATCTCTTCATCACCGGCTGCAACATCGAGGACAGTCAGCAGTTCGGAGACCGGGACACCGGTCTCTTCTTCATGCGGGTCCACTTCTCCGCCGAGGCGCCGGTGACGGTGGACAAGCTGCGGGCGAGCTTCGCCGCGGTGGGTGACTCCTTCGCGATGGACTGGCAGCTCCACCGTGCCGACGACCGGATGCGTGTCGTGCTGATGGTGTCGAAGTTCGGCCACTGCCTGAACGATCTGCTGTTCCGCTCGCGGATCGGCGCGCTGCCGGTCGAGATCGTCGCCGTGGTCTCCAACCACACCGAGTTCGCCGAACTGGTGGGCTCGTACGGGATTCCGTTCCGGCATATTCCCGTCACCAAGGACACCAAGGCGAGCGCCGAGGCCGAGCTCCTCGACCTGGTGCGGACGGAGAACGTCGAACTGGTCGTCCTCGCCCGCTATATGCAGGTGCTCTCCGACGACCTGTGCAAGCAGCTGACCGGGCGGATCATCAATATCCACCACTCCTTCCTGCCGAGCTTCAAGGGCGCGAAGCCGTACCACCAGGCGCACGCCCGGGGCGTGAAGCTGATCGGCGCGACGGCGCACTATGTGACGGCCGACCTCGACGAGGGCCCGATCATCGAGCAGGAGGTGGCCCGCGTCGGCCACGAGGTCACGCCGGACCAGCTGGTGGCGATCGGCCGCGACGTGGAGTGCCAGGCGCTGGCCCGCGCGGTCAAGTGGCACGCGGAACACCGCATCCTGCTCAACGGCCACCGCACCGTCGTCTTCGACTGACGTCCCCCTGCCCGCCGCCTTCCCCCTGCGTACGGAGGGGGAAGGGGGCGGGAGGCGGGGCGGCCGGTCACTGGCAGACCGGCGGGTCCGGGTAGGAACAGCCGCCGTAGGTGTCGCCCTCGTAGGTGATGCCGCCGTCCATCGGCTCGTCGCAGGTGGCGCAGCGGACGGAGAAGTGCGGGTTGACGCGTACGAAGGCCGTGTCGCGCAGCTCGAAGATCGCTTTCACGGTGTCCCTGCCGTGCGCCCGTACGCCGTGCCGGAGGAAGTCGAGCGCGGTGAAGACATGGCCGTTCTTGCAGCTGAAGCGGCCGAACCGGAACGTACCGAGGTCCGCGACCCCCAGCTCCGCCTCGATCAGCGCCTTCTCCTCCGCCGACACCTCCTCCAGGTGGGAGGCCCGGACGAGTTCGGGCGTCCAGTGCAGCTCCCGGAGGGTGCGGGCCTGCGCGCGGGAGAGGTAGAAGGAAGCGGTCCTGCCGCTCTGGATGGTCTGCTGGACGAGGGCCACGATCGTGTCGTCGTCCGCGGCGACGACGACCTTGCCGCCGCCGACGGCGGCTTCGATCCGAGCCAGAGTCGAGGTGTCCACGAGGTGCCTTCCTGGTCTGCCCCCTTGGTCCCCCTCGGTCCGGCCTCGGTCGAGCCTCGGTCCGGGCCGTGTGCGCGGAGAACTATGCCGCGCGGCGGGACCGGCCGGGCCACCGCCGCGCGGCACCCGCGCGCGCCCTCACCCGCACGGCAGGTACGGAGGGGCCGGCAGATACGGCGGACACGGCGGATAAGGGCAGGTCCGGCGGGCGGCAGTGGGAAGACGCGGCACTAGATACGGCTGAGGGCGGCCGCCGCCGAGAGGACGTCGCGGATGGCCTCGCGGTCGCCGTCCTGACCCACCGCCGCCTCTTCCGGCGGTACGTGCCCGGCGACCAGCTGGCAGAACTCGACCCCGTCCATGGCCACCTGCGCCACCGTGTGCTCGCGCGAGCCCCGCGCCGCCGGCGAGTCGAGCGCGATGAACCAGTGCCCGCCGCCCGCGCCCTCGATCTCCAGATGCAGCGAACGCCCCGGCGCGCCCGCCGCCACCAGCTCGCGGGCCGGTGCCGCGAGGCCCGAACGCCGGCGCCCGGCCAGGGCCGCCGGGAGCTGCCGCGCCGCGAGGTCGATCATGCCGTGCAGATGGGCGCCGCTGGGCGGCTCGTACGGATACGCCACCGCGTCCGCGATGTCCTCGGCGTGCACCCAGCACTCGAAGGCCCGCTCCAGGAGCGCGTCCCGCAGCGGCATGGCGAAGTCCCCGTAGGTGACCGTCAGGTCCGCTATCCCGCGGCCCGCGAACGACACCGTACGGATCAGGGTATGGCTCTGCTCCCGCCAAGGCTCGCGGACCGCGCGGGTCGGCGGCTCGGTGGAGCCGCCCCAGTACGCCTCCGTCCGCTCGGCCGGCGACAGCTCGCCTATGCCGGGACCGAGCGGGTCGTCGAGGCCGAGGGAGGCCGCGACCAGTCCGTCGACGGCGAGCAGATGGCCGATCACCCCGGCCACCGTCGTCTTCCGGTTCACCCTCCGCTCGCCCTCGAACCAGCGCAGCCGCAGCGGTGCGTGCCACTCCGCCTCGCCGATGTCCCGCAGCAGCGCGTCGAGCCGCGCGGTCTCCGCGTCGTACGGTGTCGCCCACGTGGGCACCGGGATCCGGGCCGGGCGGCGGCCGAGGCAGTTCTCCAGGACGCGCGAGCGCAGCAGCGGGTCCAGGTCGAGATCGCGCTCGGCGTGCAGCAGTCCGACGGCGTCGCGCAGCCGCAGCGCCTCGTCCGCGCAGGGCGCGCACTCGGTCAGATGGGCCTCGACGGCCAGGGTCTCCGAGGCCGAGCAGGCCGACAGGGCCCAGGCTCCGAGCAGTGAGGTGAGTACCCGGTGCGGCAGCTCCGGTTCGGGTTCCGACTGCGGCTCGGGTTCCGCGTCCGGGTGCGTCCCCGGCGGCGTGCCCGACGGCGCCGATGCCGGTGCCGTCGCCGGTCCCGGTCCCGGTGACGACGAGGGTTCCGACCCAGGCGCCGCCACCCCGGGCACCGACGGTGCGGTCAGATCCGCGTGGTCGTCGGCCGCCAGGCGCGGCCCCGGTATCCACGGAGCGCGGGCGACCCCTTCGTGATCGTCGCGCCCGGTGTTCACAGCGCCCGCCCGTAACCACCGTGGCCGGGCGGCGAGGAGCCCTCCAGCGGCCTGGTGTTCGCGGTCGACAGGAGCTGGAGGCCGAGCCGCAGCCGGCGGCGCGCCTCGTCCTCGGTCACCCCGAGGTCGGCGGCGGTCTGCCGATAGTCCCGGCGCTGGAAGTACGCCAGCTCCAGGGCCTGGCGCAGCGGCGTCGGCATGGAGGTCACGATGAAGTCGGCGCGGGCCGCGACCGAGGCCCGGCGCACCTTCAGCTCCACTTCCTCCGCCGATCCCTCGCCGCGCTCCGCGTACGCCCGCGCCTCCGCCTCCCGCAGCCGGTACACGGCCTGCCGCTGGGTCAGCCGGGCCACCCAGGCGCGGAGGTTGCCCTCCTTGGGGTCGTAGGCGTCGGGGTTCTCCCAGATGTAGCCGAAGACTTCACGGGTGACCTGGTCGGCGGCTTCGTCGTCGTCGAGGACGCGGTGGGCCAGGCTGTGCACGAGGCTCGCGAACTTGTCGTACAGCTCGCCGAGCGCCGCCGCCTCCCCGCGCGCCAGTCGCTGCTGCATCCTGCGGTCCCAGCGCAGGGGCGTGTCCTTCGCCGCCATCCGATGCCCTCCCGACAGCGCGTCCGGCCTTGGTCCCTTCCAAAGTAATGCGCTCCGGGGCGGCGCACTCCGGTTTGTCGCAAGTGCTCCCTTGAGGGGGTACGGGGTGGTAAGGAACGCGTCAAGGGCGACCGCAGGGGTTTCGGACGGCCGGGAGCGGGCAGCGGGAGGGGACGGGAAGACTCGCCTCCGTTTGCCCCTGTTCGGGCTCTTCCTCCTCCGCTTCTCCGCCCCCGCCGCCCCACCCCGAAAGGTGCCGCTCGTGACGATCCAGCTCGACGAGGACGAGCAGGAACCGTGGACCGTGCTGCGCGTGCGGGGGGAACTCGACCTCGTCACCTCCCCGCTGATCCGCAAGCGGGTGCACGCGGCCGTCGCCGGCGGCCGGCACGACGTGGTCCTCGATCTGTCGGCCGTCCGCTTCTGCGACTCCAGCGGCGTCGGCGTGCTGATCGCCTCCCGCCGGCTGATGCGCTCGTGCGGCGGCCGGCTCCGGCTGATCCTGCCCGCGCCGGGCATCGAGGACGGCGCGCAGATCACCCGGGTGCTCGCCGCGCTCGGGGTGCGCCGCCTGTTCGACGTGTACGCGGACGTCCCCGCGGCCGTCGCGGTCGAGGACCGGCCCCGGCCGATGTCGGCCTGACCCTCGCGCCTCTTCCGTCTCGGTCCGGCTCGGTCCGCGTCGAGAGGGCCGCCTCAGCCCGACCGGCCTCAGCCCGACCGGTCCGCCCCCGTCCCGTACCGCTCGCGCAGCTTGTACTTGAGCACCTTCCGCAGGGTGTCGTTGCGCGGCAGCGCGGCCACCACCTCCAGCTGCTCCGGCAGTTTGACGGGGGACAGGCCCGCCCCGCGCAGGAAGTCCGTGACCGTCTCCAGGGTCAGCGGCGCGGCGCCCGGCGGCTGCTCGACCACCGCGCACACCCGCTCGCCGCGCTCGGCGTCCGGGAGTCCGATCACGGCCACGTCCCCGACGCCGGGGTGTTCGTGCAGCAGGTCCTCGATCTCCTTCGCCGAGACGTTCTCGCCCTTGCGGATGATGACGTCCTTGAGGCGCCCGGTGAGGACGAGATGACCGCTGGGCGTCAGCCGCCCGAGGTCGCCGGTGCGCAGGAAGCCGTCCGCGTCGAAGGCCTCGGCCGTCTGGGCCGGGTCCAGATACCCCCGGCACACCGCCTCGCCGCGCAGCCGGACCTCGCCCACCTCGCCGGTCGCGCGGGGCCTGCCGTCGCCGGCGGTGATCCGGATCTCCATGCCGGCGGGCGGGCGGCCCTCGGTCGTCGCCAGGTTCTCGGGGGTGTCGGCCGGGTCGCCCATGGTGATCATCGGGACCTCGGTCATGCCGTAGCCGTGGGCCAGCCGGCAGCCCAGCTCGCGGACCACCGCGTGGTGGAGCTCGGGCGGCTTCGGCGCGCCGCCGCCGGCGAGCAGCCGCAGGGCGGGAAGGAGCGGTTCACCGGGCCGCTTGCGCTGCTCGGCCAGGAACATCGCGTAGAAGGCGGTGGAGCCGCCGGCCGTGGTGACGCCGTGGCGGCGGTACTCGGCGAGGGCGCCGGGCAGCGCGAAGTGTTCGACCATGACGGCGGGGAACCCGTACAGCAGCAGCATCACCGTGTAGTCGAGGCCGCCGATGTGCGCGTACGGGAAGGCCATCGAGCCGACGTCGCCGGCCGTGAGGCGCAGCGCGTGGGCGAGGCAGGAGCCGCCCGCGATCAGTGAACGGTCGGTGTGCAGCACGCCCTTGGGGTCGGAGGTGGTGCCCGAGGTCCAGTAGATCCAGCGCACGGCCGTGCCGTCGGCGGGCGCGGGCGGCGGCGGGAGGACGGCCGGGTCGCCGTCGGGGAGGGTGCCTTGCCCGTACACCTCGAAGACTCCGCGCGCGCCGAGCCGCCGGGCCATCGCCGTGTGGTCGAAGCCGCGCCAGACACCGGGGACGGCGAAGTGCGTGGCGCCGGACGCGCGGAGCGCGTGGCCGGTCTCCTTGTCGCGGGAGAACGGGATGATCGGGGTCTGTACGGCGCCGAGGCGGGCGAGCGCGAGGGCGAGGACCGCCGTCTCGATACGGGTGGGCAGCTGCCAGGCGACGACCGTCCCGGCGCGTACGCCCTTGCCGTACAGGCCGGCCGCGACGCGCTCGGCACGGTCGCACAGACCGCCGAAGGTGAGGGCGCGGTCGCCCTGGAGCAGGGCCGGGCGGTCGGGGGTGAGCTCGGCGCGGCGTACGGCGAGTTCCCACAGGGTGCGGGAGGCGCCGAGGGCGTACGCCTCCGCGACCGGATCGTCCGCCCCGGTCGCCCCGGTCGCCCCGGTCACCTCGGCCGCGCCGGTCGCCTCGTCCGCCCCGTTTACGCCGTCCACCCCGGCCGCCTCGCCGTCGCTCTCGGACATATCCGTCCCCCTCGCCCCGGACGTACGGCACACCCATCCGATCTGACGTTACGTCAGATCGGTTGAGGGAGAGCGTAGGGGGAGGGTTCTTGTCGGTCCAGGGGTGCGGGGCTAGCCTGACTTCGTTGCCATCTGACGCTCCATCAGATCCCGGGAGGGGTCATGACGGAACTGCCCCGCATCATCAGCGTCGACGACCATGTGATCGAGCCCGCCCACCTCTTCGCGACCTGGCTCCCGGCCCGGTACCGCGATCGCGGCCCCCGGCCGCTCACTGCGGGGATCGGCGAACTCGCCTACGTCGGCGGCGCGTACCGCATCACGATGGACCCCGACGGGCCGCCCACCGACTGGTGGATCTACGAGGACCTCCGGTTCCCGTACAAGCGCAACATCGCCGCCGTCGGCTTCGACCGCGACGAGATGACCCTGGAGGGCATCACCCGCGAGGAGATGCGGCGCGGCTGCTGGGACCCGGTCGCCCGGCTCGCGGACATGGACCTCAACCACGTCGAGGCGTCGCTGTGTTTCCCGACCTTCCCGCGCTTCTGCGGCCAGACCTTCGCGGAGGCGCACGACAAGGAGGTCGCGCTCGCCTGCGTGCGTGCGTACAACGACTGGATGGTGGAGGAGTGGTGCGGCGACTCCGGCGGCCGGCTCATCCCGCTGTGCATCATCCCGCTGTGGGACATCGGGCTCGCCGTCGCCGAGATCCGGCGCAACGCGGCCCGCGGCGTCCGGGCGGTCACCTTCTCGGAGATCCCCACCCACCTCGGACTGCCGTCGATCCACTCCGGCTACTGGGACCCCTTCTTCGCGGTGTGCCAGGAGACCGGGACCGTGGTCAACATGCACATCGGCTCGTCCTCGCAGATGCCGGCCGCCTCCCCGGACGCCCCGCCCGCCGTGCAGGCGTCGCTCAGCTTCAACAACGCCATGGCCTCGATGATGGACTTCCTCTTCTCCGGCGTCCTGGTGCGCTTCCCGCAGCTCAAACTCGCCTACAGCGAGGGCCAGATGGGCTGGATCCCGTACGCGCTCGAACGCGCCGACGACGTCTGGGAGGAGCATCGCGCCTGGGGCGGGGTGCGCGAGCTGATCCCCGAGCCGCCGTCCACGTACTACTACCGGCAGATCTTCTGCTGCTTCTTCCGCGACAAGCACGGCATCGCTTCGCTCGACGTCGTCGGCCGCGACAACGCCACCTTCGAGACCGACTACCCGCACGTCGACTCCACCTTCCCGCACACCAAGCAGGTCGCCCTCGACCACGTCCGCGGTCTGGACGACGCGACGATCCACAAGCTGATGCGCGGCAACGCCATCCGCATGCTCGGTCTGGACCTCGTCTGATGGGCCACGTCTGATGCGGCGCCGTCTGATGGGTGCCGTCTGATGGAACTCGCCTACTCCGCCGAGGAAGAAGAGTTCAGGGTCCGGCTGCGCCGCTGGCTCGGCCGCGCACTGCCCCAACTCCCGCCCCGCCCCGACCCGTCGGACTGGCCCGCCCGGCGCGCGTACGACTGCGGCTGGCAACGGCGGCTCTACGACGCCGGATACGGCCATGTCCACTGGGACGCCTCCCCGACCCGGCGGCTGATCTTCCTGGAGGAGACCGAACGGGCGGGCGCCCCGTACGTCGGCGCGGGTTTCGTCGGACTGCTCCACGCCGGGCCCACCATCGCCGCCGAGGGCACCCCCGAGCAGCAAGACCGCTGG
This sequence comes from Streptomyces sp. NPDC046203, assembly GCF_040646255.1. NCBI lineage: Bacteria > Bacillati > Actinomycetota > Actinomycetes > Kitasatosporales > Streptomycetaceae > Streptomyces > Streptomyces sp. NPDC046203. The sequence continues at coordinate 139,844 of NZ_JBEYZX010000006.1, forward strand.
CTGGAGCCGGTGTTGCGCGGCGACGAGGTGTGGTGCCAGGGCTTCAGCGAACCCGAGGCGGGTTCCGATCTGGCCGCGCTGCGTACCCGTGCGGTCCGCGACGGCGATCACTACGTCGTCACCGGCCACAAGATCTGGACCTCGCACGCCGAGGTCGCCGACTGGTGCGAACTCCTCGTCCGCACCGACCCCGACGCCCCGAAGCACCGAGGCATCAGCTGGCTCGCCATGCCCATGGACGCCCCCGGGATCACCGTACGGCCGCTGCGCACCCTCGCCGGGACGGCCGAGTTCGCGGAGGTGTTCCTCGACGAGGTACGCGTCCCGGTCGGCAACCGGGTCGGGGCGGAGAACGACGGCTGGCGCGTCACCCTCGTCACGCTCTCCTTCGAACGCGGCACCGCCTTCGTCGGAGAGGTCGTCGCCTGCCGCCGCGTCCTTGGTCAACTCGCGCTCGCGGCAAGGAAGAACGGCCGCTGGGACGACCTCGTCCTGCGCCGCCGGCTCGGCCGGCTCGGCGCCGAGTTCCAGGCCCTGTGGCGGCTGATCCAGTGGAATGTGAGCGAGGCCGCCGCCAGTGGCGGGGGGCCCGGGACCGGCGGCTCCGTCTTCAAGTTGCGCTATTCGCACGCCCGTCAGGAGCTGTACGACGCGGCCGCCGCCGTCCTCGGCCCCGACGCGCTCGACCTCGGGCGCGAGTGGAACCGGGACCGGCTGTCCTCGCTGTCGTACACGGTCGCTGCCGGCACCTCGCAGATCCAGCGGAACATCGTCGCCGAGCGGGTGCTCGGCCTGCCGAAGGGCCGGTGAGCCACCCCATGGACTTCCGGCTCACCGACGACCAGCGGGCGCTGGTGCGCGGGATACGGGAACTGCTCGGCCGCCGTTTCGGGCCGGAGGCACTACGGGCCGCCGTCGATGCGTCCGCAGACGGGGGCGGCGGAGCGGGCAGCGGTGGTGGCGCGGCGCTGGACCGGGGGCTGTGGCGGGAGCTGGGCGCGGCCGGGTTCTTCGCGCTGCGGCTCCCCGAGGATGCGGGCGGGGTCGGGCTCGGTCTGCCCGAGGCCGTGCTGCTCTTCGAGGAGGCGGGCCGGGCGCTGCTGCCGGGGCCGCTCGTCGCGACCCACCTGGCGGCGGGGCGGGTGCCGGGCGCGGCGGAGGGGACGGTGGTGGTGACCCGGGCCGCCGGCGGGCTTGTGGAGTGGCGGGACGCGGCGGACGTGGTGCTGGGGGACGCGGGGGATGGGGAAGCGACGGGTGAGACGGTGCCGATCCGCTCGGTCGACCCGCTCACGCCCCTGCACCGACTGCCGGGCGGCGGGGACGGGGGCGGTGGGGGCTGCGGGAGCGGCGAGGCATATGCCGGGAACGGGAACGGGGACGGGTGCGGGGATGGGTATGGGGACGGGTACGTGTACGGGGAAGAGTCCGGTGCCGAGGAGACTCGGGCACGCGAGGCGTCCCTGCTCACCGCCGCCGAACAACTCGGGAGCGCGGGCCGGACCACCGCCCTCGCCGTCGCCCACGCGCGCGTACGCGAGCAGTTCGGGCAGCCGATCGGCGCCTTCCAAGCCGTCAAGCAAATGTGCGCGCACATGCTCGTCCGAACGGAAGTAGCCCGCGCCGCCGTCTACGCCGCCGCCGTCACCGCCGACCCGGTCGAGATCGCGGGCGCCCGGCTGCTCGCCGACGAGGCCGCTGTGGAGTGCGCCCGCGACTGCCTCCAGGTGCACGGAGGAATGGGCTTCACCTGGGAAGCAGAGGTCCATCTGCATCTGAAACGGGCCTGGGTGCGGACCGCCCGTCCGGGGGGCGGCGCGGCGGCGGAGGAGGCGGTGGCGGCGAGTCTGCCGGGCACCTCCTAGCGGGCGTCACGCAGCGTCCGCGCCCGATCGGGGCCCGTACCGGAGCCGTCACGGCCTGGAGTCGGCGGCGTGCTCCGGTACGCTCCGTTGGATGCGAGTGCTTGTGGGCCCGGATCACACCGGTGCCGCCACCGAGGCGGCTCCGGATCCCGGGATGCCCGCGATTCACGCCCTTTCGAGGGGGTTTACGCGCCCTCGTTCGACTCCCCGCAGCGTGCGTCGCACAGTATGGACCATGCGTACTCCTTCGCGCTGGAATATGCCCGAAGCGCTTGTTGCGGTGACTGTACGTCAACCATGCTGTCCCACAAGGGAATCACGTTCCGTTAGGTCGTCGGTGACGCCGGTTCGGATGGTGTGAACGGTGCAGGTGCTTCAGGTTCAGTTGGAGGTCGGGGCGGACCCGGCCGAGGTGGGGCGTGCTCGCCGGTGGGCGCGGTCGCGGCTCGCCCGGTCGGGCATAGAGGAAGACGAGCCGCTGGCGGAGACGCTGGTGTTGCTCATCTCCGAGCTCGTGACCAACGCGGTGGTGCACACGGGCTGCCCGGCCGTGCTGCGGATGCTGTTCGGCGGGGCGGGGGTGCGGGTCGAGGTCGTCGATGTGAGCGACCGGCCGCCGGCACCCCGGCGCGCGGACGGCGACGCGACGAACGGGCGCGGTCTGGAACTGGTCGACGGTCTGGCCGACCGGTGGGGCTGGCAGCGCGAGGGCGCGGGCAAGAGCATCTGGTGCGAGGTCGACCGGGTGGAGCCCGTGCGTACCGAGACCGCCGGTGCCGAGTCCGGTCGCGTCGGGACGGAGGAGGGTGAGGTGGCCGGGTCCGGCCGTACCGAGTCGTCCGCCGGGCCCGCCGCCGGACCCGTAGCGGGGCCCGCCGTCGCCGGTCCCCGCGACGAGCGGCCCGCCGTGCCGGCCCCCAGCGCGGGGACGGCCCAGGGGACGGGCGCGGGACCGGCGTTGTGGATGTCACCCGGTCGGGTGCGCTGTTGACGGACCGTGGCGCATTGATCACCCTGGGATGAGCGATTCGTTGTGCGAGGGGAGTCGAGGGGTGTGTCCCCTCGGCGAGCGCGGGTCGTGACGGGTGGCGGCTGTCGTGCCGTGCTCGGGGCGCGCGCGAGTGCGCCGCCACCCGCGGTCTCTCCGCCTGGCCCGCGCGTCCGGTCCGCGCGTCCGGTCCGCGAGTCCGGCCCGTGCGCCCGGTGTGCGCGCTACAGTTCACGGCGCGCCGACGCGCCGGCGGACGCATGGGCGTGCGGCTACGGAGGCCGGTTCACAGCAGGGCAACCGGTGCCACCGGTGAACCGGTGCCGCCCACGAAGGGTTCGGGTGTCGCCGACAGCAGGAACGCGTAACGGCCTTCCTGTGCACAGGTTGTGGACAACTCTTCGAGATTCCAGTTCTGCCCCTGGAGCATGCCCATCTCGACCAGGTCGAGGGCGTGCACGGGCATCCACAGGTCCTCGATCTCCGGCGGGAAGATCTCGAAGGTGAGCGTGTCGTTGGCGACCGCCGCCACGTCCCGCGCGTGGAACCACTCGGGCGTACGGACGGACAGGCCGGGGGACGGGAAGGCGTAACCGTGCCGGTCGCCGCCCAGATAGGACCGCAGTTGACCGGTCCGTACGAGGACGAGGTCCCCGGGCCGTACGGTGACCCGCCCGAACTCCGCTGCCTCGTCCAGGTCTTCGGGGGTTACGGGGTGGCCGCCTGGCAGCCGGTCGACCCCCTTGGCCGCGGCCACGTCGAGCAGCACACCCCGGCCGATCACATGCCGGGCGGTGTGGATGCCACTGAACGCGGACCGGCCGTGGGCGGTGACGGTCGCGGCGGGGCGGCCGTTGTAGATCCGGCCCGAGTGCGAGGCGTGGGTGAGGGCGTCCCAGTGGGTGCCCGCCTGGAGTCCGAGGGTCACCATGTCGTCGCTGGTCGCGATGGTGCCGGGGCCGAAGAGTTCCTGATTGACCTGGACCATGACGTGCAGCGGATTGATCCGGCCGGGGATCACCCCGGTCTGGACGCCGTCCTGCTTCAGCTCCAGCGCGAGGGGTATGCGCAGCCCGAGGCGGACGGTCGCGGCGGCCTCCCGTACCGCCTCGTCGGTGATCAGGTTGAGCGTGCCGATCTCGTCGTCCCGGCCCCAGCGGCCCCAGTTGTTGACGCGTGCGGCGATCTCGTGGAACTCGGCGGGGAGGGCCGCGGGCGGCGGTGCGAGCGGTGGCGCGGGCGGTGGCGTGGGCGGCGTCGCTGGGCGCGGTTCGGGAGAAGGGGCGGGAGAGGGTGCGGGGGAGGACATCGGGCGGCTCCGGGGTCTTGTTCTCCGGTATCTGACGGGTCGTAGAATCCAGCCCACGCATGAATCTAACGGTCCGTCAGAAAGTACGGAAAGGGGTCGGCGTGGGGAACTTCCTGGCAGGAAAGGTCGTCGCCGTGACGGGCGCGGGGCGGGGGATCGGCCGCGCGGTCGCCCTGGCCTGCGCGGCCCACGGGGCCAAGGTCGTCGTGGGCGACTACGGTGTCTCGATCGACGGCGGCGAGCCGACAAGCGCGGTCGCCGAGGCGGTCGTCAAGGAGATCGAGGCGGCCGGCGGCACCGCGGTCGGCGTCGCCGACGACATCTCCACCATGGCGGGCGGACAGCGGCTCGTCGACGTCGCGCTCGCCGCGTACGGGCGGATCGACGGCGCCGTGTGCGTCGCGGGCATCCTGCGCGAACGGATGCTCTTCAACATGTCGGAGGAGGAGTGGGACCCGGTCGTCGCCACCCACCTCAAGGGCACCTTCACCGTCTTCCGCGCCGCCTCCGCCGTGATGCGCCGCCAGGGTTCGGGCACCCTCATCGGCTTCACCAGCGGCAATCACCAGGGCTCGGTCGCCCAGGCCAACTACGCAGCCGCCAAGGGCGGTGTCATCTCCCTGGTCCGCAGCGCGGCGCTCGGGCTCCACAAGTACGGTGTCACGGCCAACGCGGTCGCGCCCGTCGCCCGTACCCGGATGTCCGCCAACGTACCCGTGGAACTCACCGAGATCGGCGAACCGGAGGACGTGGCGGCCCTCGTCGTCTATCTGCTCTCCGACCGTGCGAAGGACGCCGGGGGCGAGCCGATCACCGGGCAGGTCTACACGATCGCCGGGCCCAAGCTCGCGGTGTGGGCGCAGCCCAGGGAGCTGCGGGCGGGGTACGCGGAGGGCGGCCCATGGACGCCGGAACGGATCGCGGACTTCCTGCCCGGGACCGTGGGCACGGACCCGATGCCCCTGCTGCGGCAGGTGGAGGCGATGGCCCGCGCGGCGGCGTCCGGGGCGCGGCCGAACCGTACGGGACGTGGGGGAGGCCGTACGGAGCGATCGGAGCGATCGGAGGGTGCGAAGGGCGCGGAGGGCGCGGAGGGCGCGGAGGGCGCGGAGGGCAGTGGTCACACGAACTTCCTTGAGGGGAACGGGTCGTGAGAGGGGTCGTGTTCGATGGCGCGGAGGTGCGGATCGTCGACGATCTGGAGGTTCGCGAGCCCGGCCCCGGCGAGGTGGCGGTCGCGATCCGGGCCGCCGGGCTCTGCCACAGCGATCTGGCGGTCGTCGACGGCACGATCCCGTTCCCGGTGCCCGTCGTCCTCGGCCACGAGGGCGCGGGGGTCGTCGCGGCCGTCGGCCCCGGCGTCACCCATGTCGCGCCCGGCGACCACGTCGCCCTGTCCACCCTCGCCAACTGCGGGGCCTGCGCCGACTGCGACCGGGGCCGGCCGACGATGTGCCGGAAGGCGATCGGGCGGCCGGGCCGTCCGTTCACTCAAGCCGGCGTGCCGCTCTTCCAGTTCGCCTCCAACTCGTCCTTCGCCGAACGCACCGTCGTCCGGGCCGTCCAGGCCGTACGGATCCCCACCGGCATCCCGTTCGCCCCGGCCGCCCTGCTCGGCTGCGGTGTCCTCACCGGTGTCGGCGCCGTTCTCAACCGTGCCCGCGTCGCGCCCGGCGACACCGTCGTCGTGATCGGAACCGGCGGCGTCGGTCTCAACGTCCTCCAGGGCGCGCGGATCGCGGGCGCGACGACGATCGTCGCCGCCGACACCAACCCGGCCAAGGCGGACACCGCCCGCCGCTTCGGCGCCACCCACTTCCTGACCTCGGCCGACCCCGCCGCCGTCCGGGAGATCCTGCCCACCGGCGCCGACCACGTCTTCGAGTGCGTCGGCCACACCGGACTCGTCCGGACCGCCATAGACCTGCTCGACCGGCACGGCCAGGCCATCCTGCTCGGCATGACCGCCCCCGCCGACGAGGCGGCGTTCGCGCCCGCCGCGATGTTCCTCGACAAGGCGATCCTGGGTTGCCGCTACGGCTCCTCCCGCCCCCAGAAGGACATCGCGCTGTACGCGGACCTCTACCAGGCCGGGCGGCTGCTGCTCGACGAACTCGTCACGGCCGTCTATCCCGTCGAAGAGTTCGCGCGGGCGGTCGCCGACGCGGAGGCGGGGAGGGTGGCGCGCGCGGTGCTCACGTTCTGAGGAGGGAGGGGGCGTGCGGGGGCGGAGTGCGGGGCGCGCGGTGGCGGGTGGCTCGTGCGGTCCGGGCAGGTCCGTGCGGTCTGGGTGGTCCGCGTGGTCCGTAAGGTCCGTGCGGTCCGTGAGGTCCGGGCGGTCGGACATACGCGGTCCATCCGGCGGGAACGGCCTTTCCGGCATGCGCGCTCCGGCGCACCTCCCCTACGGTCGCACCCATGTCCTACCGACAGCTCGCCACGCGTTCCGTCCTCTCCTGGTCCGGCGTCGTCGTCTTCTCCCGGCTGCCCGTCGCCATGGCCCCGCTCGCGCTGGTCTTCCTCGTCCGCGAGCAGCCCGGCGGCTACAGCCTGGGCGCGGTGCTCGCCGCCGCGTACGTGATCGGCGAGATCGTCGCCGCGCCCCTGTTCGGCCTGCGGATGAACCCGGAGCGGGCGCGCCCCCAGCTGGCGGCCGGACTCGCCGCCGGAGCGACCGGCTTCGGCGGGCTCGGGCTGCTGGGCGGCGGTGGGCAACCGGTGCTGCTCGGCGTCTTCGCGTTCCTCGCCGGGGCCGGTCCGGCGGCGGTGCCGGGCGGGCTGCGCGCCCTGCTCACCAGTCTGGTGCCGGAGCGGGCCGTCACCCAGGCGATGAGCATGGAGTCGATGCTGACCTTCGCCACCTGGTCCGTCGCCCCCGCCCTCGTCACCGGTCTGGCGCTCGGCGTGGACCCCGCCGTACCGCTGCTGCTCCAGGCGGTGCTCCAGGCCCTCGGGGGTGCCGGGCTGTGGCTGCTGCCGGCCGGCTGGCAGGACGAGGGCATGGCGAAGCGCGCGGGCCGGGGGGAGAAGAGCGACAGCTCCCTGGGGCGTCTGCTCGCCCGCGCCTGGCCCGTGTACGTCACCGGTGCCGCCGGGCTCAGCCTGCTCGCGCTCGCCGAGCTGATCCTGCCCGCCCTGCTCGAGCAGCGCGCCATCACGATCGGCTGGTCCGGGCCCCTGCTCGCCGGCTTCTCCCTCGGTTCGGCGGTCGGCGCCTTCCTCTACGGTCTGCGCGGTTCCTGGCCCGGGCGGCTGCCGGCCCAGGCGGCCGCCCTGACGCTGGCCGTCGCGGTCGGGGTCGCGCTCGTCGCCGTCCTGCCGTGGACCGCCGCGATGGCCGTCGCCCTGGCCGTCGCCGGAGTGCTCCAGGCCCCGGCCATGCTGACCCGTAACCTCGCCCTGCGCGCGGTCCTGCCGCCCGGGGCCGTCGCGGCCGGGTACTCGGTGATGTACGCGGCCGTCGGCGCCGGTTACGCGGCCAGCGGCACCCTCGCGGGCGGCCTCCTCAAGGTCGTCGCCCCCTCGACGGCGATCCTGTGCGGCGTCGCGCTGACGGTGACCCTGACGGTCCTCGGATTCTGGGGCGAGCGCAGGCTTCCGGCGCGCGGGGAGCGCGGGGAGCGCGAGCCGGGGGTGGCAGAGGAGGCAGGGGAGAGCGAGGCGAGCGGGGAGCCGCAAGAGGAGGGGCGCGAGGGGGCCTACGAGGGGGTCCACGAGGGGGCCTACGAGGAGGAGAAGCCGCGTCCGACCGCGTGAGCGGAGCCGGACGGCGGGTTGGCGGGTTGGTGGGTTGGTGAGGCGGCTGGGCACCGGGCGGCCGGCGCTGGACCGCGCCGGTCAGCCGACCGGCGCGCCCGTGCGGAAGGTGCGCCGGTAGGCCCGCGGGGTCACCCCGATGGCCGTCTGGAGGTGGGTGCGCAGCGACTGGGCGGTGCCGAAGCCCGCGTCGCGGGCGATGTGGTCGATGGGCAGGTCGGTGGATTCGAGCAGGTGACGGGCCCGTTCCACGCGTTGCTGGGTGAGCCACTGCCCCGGGCTGAGGCCGACCTCCTCGCGGAAGCGGCGGGTGAAGGTCCGTACGCTCATCGCCTCTTGGGCCGCCAGGTCGCGGAGCTGGAGCGGTTCGTCGAGGCGGGCCAGTGCCCAGGCGCGGGCGGCGGCCGTACCGCTGCTGCCGGGTTCGGGCAGCGGCCGGGCGATGTACTGGGCCTGGCCGCCGTCGCGGTGCGGCGGTACGACCGTGCTGCGGGCCACCCGGTTGGCGACGGCCGCGCCGTGGTCGCGGCGCACGATGTGCAGGCACAGGTCGATCCCGGCGGCCACGCCGGCGGAGGTGAGCACGTCGCCGTCGTCCACGAACAGGACGTCGGCGTCCACCCGGGTCCGGGGGAAGAGTCGCTGGAAGTGGTCGGCGAGGGCCCAGTGGGTGGTGGCGGGACGGCCGTCGAGCCGGCCGGCGGCGGCGAGTACGAAGCTGCCGTTGCAGATGGACACGAGCCGGGTGCCGGGCCTGATGTGGGCGAGTGCGGCGGCGAGTTCGGGGGTGAGCCTGCCCTCCTCGTACACCGGGCCCAGCTCGTAGGAGGCGGGGATGACGACCGTGTCGGCGGTGGCCAGGATCTCGGGGCCGTGCTCGACGTGGACGGCGAAGTCGGCGTCGGTCGCGACCGGTCCGGCGGCGGCCACGGCGCAGGTGAGGATCTCGTAGAGCGGGCGGCCGTGGGGCTCGGGGGCGTCCTTCGCCCGGCCGAATATCCGGTGCGGTATGCCGAGTTCGAAGGGGAGCAGGCCGGGCAGGGCGAGGACGACGACACGGTGCGGACGCATGGCGGACGGCCTCCGTAATTCAGTGGTGGTCCAGACCACGCGCTGGTACGTGTGTCTGTTCGTGACGGACAACACCCACCAGTCTGAGGCCACCGGACCCTTTCCGGCCCGGTCCGGCCCGCTCGCCCCGCCCGGCGCCCCTTCCTCCCTCGCCGCCCCTTCCGATCCTTCCGCTCTTTCCGGATCCTCCGACCACGCCGAGCCCGGTGGTTCGGGTGGGGCCGGTGGTTCGGGCAGGGTCGGTGGATCCGGCGGGGCCGCCGGCGGGAAGCCGGGCGTGGCGCCCGCGTCCCTCTGGGGCCGTAACTTCCGACTCTTCTTCGTTGCCCGAGCGGTCGCCGTCTTCGGCGAGGGCATGGTCCCGGTGGCCTTCGCCGCCGCGCTGATTGGCGCCGGATACCCGGACGCCTCCGTCGGCTACACCCTCGGCGCGTGGACGGCCGCCTTCGCGCTCTTCGTCCTCTTCGGCGGGGTCCTCGCCGACCGGTTCACGGCCCGCCGGATGATGATCCTCGCCGATCTGCTGCGGCTGCCCGGCGCCGCCGTCCTCGCGGTCTCCTTCAGCCTCGGCAGCCCGCCGCTGTGGGCGGTGTACGCGCTGTCCGCGCTCAGCGGTGTCGGCTCGGCCCTCTTCCAGCCGGGCGTCGCCTCCACCATTCCGCGGATCGCGCCCGACGTGCAGCGCGCGAACGCCGTCATCCGGGTCGTCGAGGCGCTGATGGTGATGGCGGGACCGGCCGCCGCCGGTCTGCTCGTGGCGCTGTCCGGCGCGGGCCCGGTGTTCGCCGTCAACGGCGCCTGCTTCGCCGTCAGCGCCCTCTGTTTCACCCTGATGCGGCTGCCGGCCGTCCCCGCCGATTCCGTGCGGCGCGAGTCGTTGGGGCGCGAACTGGTCGGCGGTTGGCGGGAGTTCCGCTCCAGGAGCTGGCTGTGGGGTGTCATCGCCATCTGGACGGTGCACGGTCTGATGGTCGGCGGCCCGATGGTCCCGCTGACCGCGACGCTGGTGACCGGGGACCACGGCTCGACCACGTACGGCATCCTCATGACCGTCCAGGGCGCGGGCAGCGCGGTCGGCGGCCTCCTCGCGGTCCGGCTGCGTCCCCAATATCCGCTCGCCGCAGGTGCGTTGGCGCTGCTCGGCCTGCCGGTGTTCCTGGTGCTGCTCGGTACGGGTGCCCCGGTGCCGCTGCTGTACGCGGGCGCGCTCGTCGAGGGCGCGGCCTTCGCGTTCTGGCTGGTGATGTGGTCGACGACGGTGCAGACCCACGTACCGCAGGACGCGCTCAACCGGATGCACGCGTACGACGTCGCCGGCTCGCTGCTCATGATGGGCGTCGGGCGCACCCTGTCGGGGCCGGTGGCGGCCCAGGTCGGCACGGAGCGGGTGCTCCTCGCCGGGTCCGGGGTCGCGCTGCTGGTGGTGGCGGCACTGCTCCTGGTGCGACCGATCCGTACGCTGCGGCGGGTGGTCTGAGGCGGGGCGGGTGACCGAGGCGGGGATTCCGGGGCGACGGTTGTCGGAACCGTTGGCCCGATCCTTTGGAAAGCTGTCATCCGGGCCAATGGATCGCGGGGGCGCGGGGCCGGATGCTGTGTGATGTGACCCAGACAACCGGGACCTCTTCGTCCTCCGCTTCGCCGTCCCCGTCCTCTCCGTCCTCCCCGCCCTCCCCGTCCCTTCGTTCTCCCGCCCCCACCCCCGCCCCCGGCCGCCCCGCGCGGGTGCACCGGGCGTGGTTCGTCGCGGCCGTCACCTTTGTCACGATCATCGGGGCGGCGGCGTTCGCCTCCCTCCCCGGTCTGCTGATCGAACCGCTGCACGAGGAGTTCCGGTGGTCGCGCGGCACGATCGGGTTCGCCGTGTCGGTGAACCTCGCGCTGTACGGCCTGACGGCGCCGTTCGCCGCCGCGCTCATGGACCGGTTCGGTATCCGCCGGGTGGTGGCGTGCGCCCTGACCGTGATCGCGCTCGGCTCGCTGCTCACCGTGTGGATGACGGCCGCCTGGCAACTCATCCTGTTCTGGGGCGTGTTGGTCGGCCTCGGCAGCGGCTCGATGGCGCTAGCCTTCGCCGCGACCGTCACCAACCGCTGGTTCGTGGCCCGGCGCGGTCTCGTCACCGGCATCCTCACGGCGGCTGCCGCATCGGGTCAGCTGATCTTCCTGCCGTTGCTGTCCTGGCTGGTCGAGCATCATGGCTGGCGTCCCGCCGCCGTCACCACGGCACTTGCCGCGCTCGCCGTCGTCCCGTTCGTCTGGCTGCTGCTGCGCGACCACCCGGCGGACGTGGAACTGTCCCCGTACGGCGGCGAGTTCGTCCCCAAGCCCGCACCCGTGCCCGGCGCCGCCCGCCGCGCGGTCACCGTACTCTTCCGCGCGGCCCGCACCGGCCCGTTCTGGCTGCTCGCCGGCTCCTTCGCGATCTGTGGCGCGTCGACGAACGGACTGGTCAAGACCCACTTCGTGCCCGCCGCCCACGACCACGGCATGCCGATGACGGCGGCCGCCGGACTGCTGGCCGTCATCGGGGTCTTCGATGTGATCGGCACGATCGCCTCCGGCTGGTTCACCGACCGCTTCGAGTCCCGTCGGCTGCTCGCCGTCTACTACGCGCTGCGCGGGATCTCGCTGCTCTTCCTGCCGATGCTGCTCGCCCCGTCCGTCCACCCGCCGATGGTGTTCTTCATCGTCTTCTACGGCCTCGACTGGGTCGCCACCGTCCCGCCGACGATCGCGCTGTGCCGTGAGCACTACGGCGCCGACAGCGCCATCGTCTTCGGCTGGGTCCTCGCGTCGCACCAGATCGGCGCCGCCGCGATCGCCTTCGCGGGCGGCCTGGTCAGGGACGTCTTCGGCGCGTACGACGTGGTCTGGTACGCCTCCGGCGCGCTGTGCGCGGTGGCGGCCCTGATGGCCCTGGTGATCCGCCGCCCGGCAGGGGACGGGGCGCTGCCCGCGCCGGAGGCGTCCGCGGTGCGGGGGGCGGGCGCCTGAGGCGCCGCGCTCTCGTGAAGGGGTGAGCGGGGCCCATGACCTGCTCCGACGTCGCCCCGGACGTGCCAAAGGGCCCCCGGTCGCATGGGCCCGTCCCGCACGGGGGAGGATGCGGGGCGGAAGGGGGATTTGAATGCGTTCAGAAAATTCGAGGAGTCGGTGGGGCGAGCGGGGGACGGGGGCGGGGGCCGTGCCCGCGCCCAAGCAGACCTGGGCACGGGTGCACGAGCGGGCAGGCGCGATCTTCTCGGCGTCGATGCTCGTTCTGCTGTCCGAGACGGTGATCGGCGGGATCGGGCTGGTCATGTGGAGCCTGACCCAGGAGAGTCCGGTCCCGCCCTTCACGGCCAGTTTCCTCGGCTGGGTGTTCCTGGTGTTGCTCATGGTGTTCGTCGCCGTGATCGTGCCCCTGGGGCATGTCGTGCTGTCGGCCGGGGTGGTGCCCCTGGTGGTCGTGCTCGCGGGCTGGGCGGGCCGCCGGTTCGGCGGACGCGAGTCCTGGTACTGGGTGCCGATGGTGGCAGCCGTCGTTCTTCTGCCGGTCCCCGGCGCGCTGTTGGGGCTGCGGGCCGGTCTCCTCGCGGCACTGGTGACCTGGCTCGTGGGCGCGGCCGGAATCGCGATCGCGGCGCTGGTGGCCCGCCGTCTGCTGCTTCCCGGCCGCCCGCACCTGACCGGCGGCGTGATGTTCCTGCGGGTGGGGCTGTGGGGAACGCTCGCCGTCGTCACCGTCTCCGCGCTCGGCGGCATCGGTCTGTGGGCCGGGATGGCGTACGAGCCGCCGAGACTGACACGGGCGGGTGCCGTCGGCGCGTACTCCGACGGCAAGGGTGGCACGCTCACCCTGATGGCGGACGGCAAGGCCACGGCGCGTGGCGTGCGGGAGTACGGGGGCTTCAGGGAAACGGGTGAGCCCTGTGACGGAACCGGGTCCTGGAGTTTCTCCCAGGGGCGCGGGCCGTGGGATCAGACGGTGGAGGCGGTCATCGAGAGCTGCCCCGACTTCGGCGCCTGGTCGGTGTTCGGGACCGGCGAACGCCCCAAGCTCTTCATCAGCATCGGCGATCCGGACTCCATGGATTTCTACGTCCTGGAACGCGAAGCCCCGGCCGGAGCGTGATGAAGGTGGGGGTGAGGCCGATGGCGGCTGTGACGGAGACGGGGACTCGGCGTTCCTTTCGGGAGATGTGGCTGGTCTCGACGCTGGTGCTGACCCTGGAGGCCGCGCTCGCCGTGGTCCTGATCGTGCTGTTCGGGGACGTGCGGGGGACAGGTACAGGGGCCGGGGCTGGGCCGGACACCGGTGGGGGCGGCTTCGGGATCGTGTTCGGGGTCGTCCTGCTGCCGTTGCTGCTGGGGGTGGTCATGGTCCCGCCGGCAGTGGTCTCGGCGGCACTGGTGGTCCCGTCGGTGCTCCTCGGCGAGCGGTTCGCGGGGCGTGCCGGAGGGCCTCCGCTCGTCTGGCAGCTGCTGCTCACGGCGGTGGCGGCCGGGCTCGTGATCGAGCCGTTCGGGAACTGGCGGGAGTGCCTCGTGGGGTGGGCCGGCCTGTCCGTCGCGGCGCTGATCGCCCGGCGCGCGCGGCCCGGCGAGCGTTATGCCCTCCGGGTGTTCCTGTGGGGCCTGTTCGTCGTCGTCGCCGTCCTGGTCTTCGGCGGCCTCGGCGAGGCCACCGGCCTCATCGGGGACTGAACCGCCCGAACCGGCCCTGGTGGAACAGCAGCGGTCCGCCCCCGGCGGTCGCAGGACCCTCGGCGGTCCCGGACTCTCCGGCGGTCCCAGACCCTCCGGCCGTCCCGGCTCCGCCGGTTGCCGTCCCCAGGGCCTCCACCCGGCCCACCACGATCAGATGGTCTCCACCCGTATGGACGGCGGAGATCACGCAGTCGACCCAGGCCGGCGCGTCCGGCAGTCGCGGCGAGCCGGTGGCCGGTGCCGGATCCCACGTCACACCCGCGAACTTGTCGGCCCCACTCACCGCGAACGCCCGGCACAACTCGTCCTGTTCCGCGCCCAGTACGTTCACGCAGAACCGCCCGGCTTGTGCGATCCGGGGCCAAGTCGTCGACGTACGCGCCACCATGAACACCACCAGCGGCGGATCCAGCGACAGCGACGCGAACGACTGGCAGGCGAAGCCGGTCGGTCCGTCCTCGTCCAGTGCCGTCACGATGGTGACGCCGCTCGCGAAGTGCCCGAGCACACGCCGGAATTCGGCGCCGTCGACCGCCGGAGCGCGCTCGTCGTCCCGTACCGTCCGCAGCGCGGGGCGCCGGTGGCGCGGCGGTGCGTCCATGGCCGTGGGCGCACCGGCCGACCTGAGGTATCGAACGGCGGTGGCCGCCATTTCCGCGTGTCCCATCACACCGTCCATTGAAACTGCAGTGCTGTCAGATGACTAGTCCTGTGCCGGCCCCGCGGGATTCCGTCCACACCGCCCCGGGCCTCCCGAAGGGCCCGTCCGAACCTCGCTCGCGTCCTGCCCACACCCCGCCCATGCCCTGTCCACACCTCGCCCGCACCCCGCTCGAGAGCCCGCGCGACCCCCCGTCCACAATCCCCCGAAACCTCACCCGCACCCCCTCTGACCTGCGCATGAGATGCTCGCGCCGCGCCGCCACGCCGTTGGCGCGGGGAGGGAAGGGGAGCAGGAATGCCTCCACGCTCGGCGCCTGCCTGATGCCGACCCGTACCTGAGGGGTGCGGGCCCGGGGGTACGGGCACCCGAACCCAGGCCGGAACCGGCGCCCGCGCCCGCACGGCGGAACCGACCCCCGCGCCCCGGCCCCCGCTCACCGTCCCTCGTACGTCGGCGTCCGCCGCTCCACGAACGCCGCCACGCCCTCCCGCGCGTCCCGCGTCGTCATGCACAGCTCCTGGGCGGCGGCCTCCGCCGCGAAGGCGGCGCTGCGGTCCGCGTCCAGGGAGGTGTTGACCAGGTGCTTGGTGAGGGCGAGGGCGCGGGTGGGGCCCTGGGCGAGGCGTTCGGCCCAGGTGCGGGCCGTCTTCTCCAACTCTTCCGCCGGGACCACCCGGTTGACGAGTCCCAGCGCCGCCGCGTCGGCCGCCGGCACGGCGTCGCCGAAAAACATCAGCTCCTTCGCCCGCTGCGGACCGATCAGCCGGGGCAGCAGGTACGTCCCGCCGCCGTCCGGCACGATCCCGCGCCGGACGAACACCTCCATGAACCGCGCCGTGTCCGCCGCGAGCACCAGGTCGCAGGCGAACGCCAGATGCGCGCCGAGCCCGGCCGCCGTCCCGTTCACCGCCGCGATCACCGGCTTCTCGCAGTCCAGTACGGCACCGATGAAGCGCTGCGCGCCGCGCGCGATCATCCGCGCCACGTCCCCCTGCACCCGCTCCCCGGCCGAGGCGGGGCCGCCGCGCAGATCCGCGCCCGCGCAGAAACCGCGCCCCGTCGCGGTGACGACCACCGCCCGTATGCCCGGATCGGCCGACGCGTCGGCGAGCAGCGCGATGATCCGTTCCCGCTGGTCCCAGGTGACCGCGTTCATCGCCTCGGGCCGGTTGAGGGTGATCCAGGAGACGCCGTTCTCGACGGCGTGCAGGACGTCCGGCGTCCGCGGCTCCTCCGCCGCGTCCGATTGTGCCTCCGTCATGTCCGTACGCCTCCTCAGCGGCACACCGCGAGCGCGTCCAGGGCCACCGCCCCCTGCCCGCGCGGCAGCACCATCAGCGGATTGATGTCCAACTCGGCCAGCTCGCCGTCGAGTTCGAGAGCCATGCGCTGCACCCGCAGCACCACTTCCACCAGGGCGTCCACATCCGCCGGCGGTGCGCCCCGCACCCCGTCGAGCAGGGTCCTGCCGCGCAGTTCGGTCAGCATGTCGCGGGCCTCCCGTTCCCCGAACGGCGGCACCCGTACGGCCACGTCGTCCAGGACCTCCACCAGGACGCCGCCGAGTCCGACCGTCACGGTCGGCCCGAAGAGTTCGTCGCGCCCGACGCCCACCACCATCTCGACCCCTCGGCCGACCATCTGGCACACCAGGATGCCGTCGAGGTCGATCTCCTCGTAGCGCGCGATGTCGGTCAACTCCTTGTAGGCGTCGCGCACTTGGCTGGCGGAGGTCAGCCCGACCCGTACCAGGCCCAGTTCGGTCTTGTGTGCGATCCGGGTGCCGGACGCTTTCATCACCACCGGGTAGCCCACCAGACCGGCCGCGCGGACGGCCGCCGCCGCGCTGGTCACCAACTGCTCGCGCGGGACGCGGATTCCGTACGCCCGCAGCAGCTGCTTCGCCGCGTGCTCGCTCAGTCGCTCGCCGGGCCGCAGCAGCGCTTGGGCCTTGCGCAGCGACGGTGACGGGGTGCGCGGGGCCTCGTCGAAGGGGGAGCGGTAGCCGGTGCTGAAGCGGTGGTGGTCCAGATACGCCGAGACCGCGGCGACGCAGTTGCCGAACGTACGGAAGGTGGCCACCCGCGACGAGCCGAGCAGCGTCGTCCGGTAGGCGTCCTCCGTCCCGACCGGCGATCCCCACACCACGCAGACCAGCTTGTCGGTCCGCTCGGCGGCGTCGACGAGATCCCGCGCGAGCTTGTCGCTCATCGGCGGGAACGGCCCGGTGATCGGGCAGATCAGCACGCCGACCTCGGGGTCCGCGAGGATCGCGTCGATGATCTTCGGGCCGCGCCAATCACCCACCGGGTGACCGCCGTTGTCGACCGGGTTCGCCACGTTCAGGTACTCGGGGATCCACTGGTGCAGCTCGTCCTGCCGCGCCGGGGAGAGGGTGGGCAGCCGCAGCCCGGCGGCCGTGGCCAGGTCGGCGAAGTGGGCGCCGGTGCCACCGGAGATGGAGTAGACGACGACACCGTCGGCGACCGGCCGGCGGGCGCGGGCGAGCAGGGTGGCGGTGTCCTGGAGCTGGTCGAGCCCGTCGACCCGGATCACCCCGAACTGCCGCATGGCCGCGTCGACGACCCGGTCCGCGCCGGTCAGCTTCCCGGTGTGGGAGGCGGCCGTCCGGGCCCCGGTCTCGGTGCGCCCGACCTTCACCGCGACCACCGGAACCCCCCGGCGGGCGGCCTGGTCGGCGGCGAGCAGGAACGAACGGCCGTCCTTGAGCCCCTCCACGTAACAGGCGATCGCCCCGACCTCGGGCCGGTGCGCGAAGTACGAGAGGAAGTCGGCGGTCTCCAGATCGGCCTCGTTACCGGTGGGCGCCCAGTGCGAGAGCCGTACGCCGAGTTCCTGGAGGGCGAACACGGGCCGGCCCTGGTGTCCGGACTGGGTGATCAGCGCGATCGCCGGTCCTTCGAGGTCGTCGCGGAACTTCTCGAAGGCGTTGAGGTTGGTGTTCGGGCCGAGCAACCGCAGTCCGGAGCCGGCCTCGGCCGTCCGTGCGACAGCCGCCGCGAGCCGCTCCTGCGCCGCGGCGCCCTCCGCGCCCGTCTCGGCGAATCCGGAGGCGAACGCGACCGCGAACTTCACCTTGGTGGCGGCGAGTTCCTCGACGACGGGGAGCGGGTCGGCGACGAGGAGGACGGCGAGATCGACGGACGCGCCGCGTGCTTCGAGTTCCGTGACCGACGGCACGCAGTCGATCCCGAACACGGTCGTACGGGTCGGATGCACCGGCACCACGCGCGCGCCGACCCGCCCGGCCCAGTCGATCAGCTGCCGGGTGATCCCGGTGTGGGGCCGCCCCTCGGTGTCGGACGCGCCGACGACGGCGACGACTTCGGGCCGGAAGAACCGGTCCAGATCGGGTACGGGTGCGTGCAGCGGGCGGCCGCTGACGTCGGTGTCGCCCTCGACGGCGGCGGTGCCGTGCACGGCCGCCCGGGCGCCGGCGGGCTGTTCGCCGCAGGCGACGACGCGGGCGTGGAGGTCCGAGGTGAAGGTGCCGTGGGTCGATCCAAGCATCGTGTCGCTCCGCCCGTCTGCCGATCGTGGCGAGAACCGCTCTGACTCTCCGTCAGATTACAGAACTGACGGAGAGTCAGGAATGCTTGTGACGCGACCCCGTTCCGTTGCCCTCTTTCCCTCTTCCAGGCTTCCGCTATCCGTGCTCCAGCGCCTTCTCCGTCTTCTCCACCTTCTCCGCCTTCCCCGTGTTCCCTGCGCTCCCCGTCTCGCGCGCCTTCGATGCCTTGGGCGATCTCGGGGCCTTGGAGGTCTTCGGTGGTTTGGGCAGCTTCTGGGTCCTCGGGGGCCTTTGGGGCTTGGAGGTCTTCAGGTTCCTCTGTGCCGTCAGGGGTTGTCCCGTGCGGGAGGGGGCGTGGGCGGTCCGGGCGATGCGGCGCGCGATGCGGTCGGCGTCGAGGCCCAGTTCGCGCAGCATCCCGCTGAGCGGATTGGTGAAGCCCTGGAAGTAGATCCCGGGCGCCTGGCGCGCGCACCGCCCGCCGCGCACCCTCGGCCGGCCGCGCCCGTCCAGTACGCCGAGGTGCCCGACCAGCGGCTCCAGGGCCCGCCGGTAGCCGGTCGCGGCGATCACGGTGTCGGGGGCTATCCGGGTGCCGTCCACGAGCAGCACCTCGCCGTCCTCGAAGCCGGTCACGGCGCCGACCGGCTCGACCTTGCCCGCCCGTACCGCCGCGACCAGGCCCACGTCCTGCACCGGGATCGCGCCCGCCCGCGCCCGCGCGTACAGCCCGCCGGCGGGGCGGGCCATGCCGTACGCCGACAGGTCGGCGGTCAGGAACCGGCCGAACAGCCGCATCCCCGCGTCCACCAGCCACACCGGCAGCCGGCGCGCCAGGATGCCGTTGCGCTGGCTGGGCCAGCCCAGCGTGGAGCGGCGCACGATGTACGGCGCGGTGCGCACCGCGAGCCGCACCCGGGCGGCGCCGCCCTCCGCGAGGTCGGCGGCGATCTCGGCGCCGGTGTTGCCGACGCCGACGACGAGGACATCGCGGCCCGCGTACGGCTTCGGGGTGCGGTACGCGGAGGCGTGCAGCAACTCCCGCCCGGTGGTCGCCGCGTACGCCTCGGCGCCCGGCCACTCGGGCATGCGGGGCGTGTGGTTGAACCCGGTCGCCACGACCACGGCGGACGCGACGAGTTGCCGCCCGCCGGTGGCGTGGAGGGTCCAGGTGCCGTTGCCGCTTTGGGGGTTGGCGCCGGCACCGGTGCCGGCGCGGCTGCCGTCGCCGGCGCCGGCGCCGTTGTCGTCCTGGGGGGTGCGCTCGACGCGTTCGACTTCGACGCCCGTCACGATCTCCAGGTCGTGGAACTCGGCGTACCGCTCCAGATAGCGGACCACGTCCGCGCGTGCCACCCAGCGGCCGAACGAGCGCGGCATCTTTAGTCCGGGCAGCGCGGACAGCCGGCGGGTGGTGTGCAGCCGCAGCCGGTCGTAGTGGCCGCGCCAGGACGCGCCGACGGCGTCCGCCCGCTCCAGCACGACGGTCCGGACACCGCGCCGAGTGAGCGCGGCGGCGACGGCGAGTCCGCCGGGGCCGCCACCGATGACGTAGACGGGATGGGGCAGGGGGGTGGTCATGAATGCCGAGCGTAATGACGCGTACACGCCTTGGGGTTGCGGTCGCGAGGGGGTTCGGTTGCGAATCGATCACGGGCGCCGGGCCCCGGGGTCTTGCGGCCGGGGCCGCCTTCCGCTGCACTGAGGGAATCTGACGTAACGTCAGATCGAGTGGGTGGAGGGGGGAGCGGCCATGCGCGCGATCGGACTCACGGGGGCGGAATGGTTCGCCGTCCTGCGGATCGGCCTCGGGCTGTGGTGGCTGGAGAGCTGGCGCCACAAGGACAAGAAGGGCTGGTTCGAGCGCGGGACGGGCATCGCCTGGGCCGCCGACGTCGCCGCCAAGCACCGCTGGCCGGTGGTCGGTTCGGGCTTCCGGAAGGTGGTGGCGCCGCGCCCCCGGCTCATGGCGTACCTCGTCGTCTACGCCGAACTCGCCCTCGGCCTGGGCCTGATCGGCGGCCTGCTCACTCCCGTAGCCCTCGCCGCCGGCCTGCTCCTCAACCTGCTCTACCTCACCCTGATGATCCACGACTGGGCCGAGCAGGGGCAGAACGCGATGATGGCGCTGATCTCGCTCGTCGCCCTCTTCGCCGTGTCCTGGCAGACCTGGTCCCTCGACCACGCGATCGGACTCTTCACATGACGGCCACCCCGGAAGCCGACGCCTTCAGCC
Source organism: Streptomyces sp. NPDC046203 (assembly GCF_040646255.1). Taxonomy (NCBI): domain Bacteria; kingdom Bacillati; phylum Actinomycetota; class Actinomycetes; order Kitasatosporales; family Streptomycetaceae; genus Streptomyces; species Streptomyces sp. NPDC046203. The sequence goes on from NZ_JBEYZX010000006.1 coordinate 159,957, forward strand.
GCACCTACTGGGACGCCGCGGCCGAGGGCCGGCTCCTGCTCCGCCACTGCGCGGACTGCGACCGGAGTCACCACTACCCGCGCGAGTTCTGCCCGTACTGCTGGAGCGAAGCCGTCACCTGGTACCCGGCGAGCGGCCACGCCACCCTCTACACCTGGTCCGTCGTCCACCGCAACGACCTCCCGCCGTTCGGCGAGCGTGTGCCCTACGTGGCGGCGGTGGTCGACCTCGCCGAGGGGCCGCGGCTGATGACGGAGGTGGTGGACTGCCCGGAGGAACGGCTGCGGATCGGGATGGAGTTGACGCTGACCTTCCGCCCGGAGGGGGCGGAAGGGGAGTTCGCGGTGCCGGTGTTCAGGCCCCGCTCCGGCTAACGACGCCCGCCGGGTCCCCAGGCATGCGCCTCGATCGCCGCGTACCGCTCGTCCGACGCCGTCAGCACGGAGCGCGCCGCCTCCGCGTCCGGCGCCCGCAGGATCGCCGCCGTGCCGAGCCAGGTGGTCCCGTCGTCGGACAGCATCGGACCGTACGCGATCAGATCCCCGCCCGGATCGGCCGGAACGGCCAGGTCAGGCGCCCTCTCCGCGTCCAGCGGGAGGGGGACGCCGAGGCCGAGGACCAGGAAGAGGGTGCTGTCCTCACCGAGACTGCCGAGCCCGCCGGGGAACTCCCACATCGTGCGCCCCAGCAGATTCCGCCACCGCCGCAGCAGTACGTCCCGGTAGCCGCCCGCCTGGTACGTCGGCTCCTCGAACGCGAACGCCCGCGCGGCGGCCGGCCCGCCCGGCAGGTCGACGATGTGCACGCTGCCGGTCGGGGTCTCCCCGTCCTCGGCGACGGTCGGCCCGCGCGCGATCAGCTCCTTCTCGAAGCCGTCCATGTACGACCAGTGCGCTTCCAGCAGATCCATGCGCACCGGCAGGGAGCCGGGCCGGTCGTGGTGGTAGCAGAGGAATTCCATGGGGCGAGGATGGGCGGGGAGGGGGGTGGCTGTCGAGGGGTTTGGCGCGGAGCGCGGGGCACGGAGCGTGCGACAGCGCGGGGCACGGGGCACGGAGTGCGGGGTGCGGGGCAGCGCGGGGTACGGGGCGCGGGGTACGGATCGGGGTTGCGGTTGACGCGGCGTCAACTCCTACGGTCTTGGACATGGGGTCGGACGGACCGGCCCCGGCGAGGAGGGGGCCGGTATGGCCTGGTCGATCGCGGACGTGGCCCGGATGTCCGGGGTGACGACCCGGACCCTGCGGCACTACGACGACATCGGCCTGCTGCCGCCCGCCTGGACCGCGAGCAACGGACACCGCTACTACGAACAGTCCCAGCTGTTCCGGCTCCAGCAGATCCTGCTCATGCGGGAACTGGACGTGGGCCTGCGCGAGATCCGTGCCGTCCTGGACAGCCGGGCCGACCGCGCGGCGGTCCTCCGCGAGCACCACACCCGGCTGCTCGCGGAGCGGGACCGGCTCGGCACGCTGGCCCGCACGGTCGCCCGCACCCTCGCCGACCTGGAGGAGAACGAGGAGAAGGACATGACGAGCATCAACCGGCCCGAGAACCTCTTCGAGGGCTTCCGCCCCGACCCCGCCATGGAGGCGGAGGCCCGGGAACGCTGGCCGGAGGAGTACGAGCGGTCCCGGCAGACCCTCGACACCCTCACCCCCGAGACCGCCGAGCAGTGGCAGCGCGAGGCCACCGCCCGGATGGTCCGCCTGGCCGACCTCATGACCGCCGGCACCCCGTCCGACGCCCCGTCCGTCCAGACCGAGATCGCCGCTCACTACCAGGACGTCTGCCGCTTCTGGACCCCGAACGCCGAGGCCTACAAGAGCCTTGCTGCGACGTACGTGGACGACCCCCGCTTCCGTGCCGACTTCGACCGCGTCGCCCCGGGGCTCGCGGAGTACCAGCGGGCGGCGATGACGGTGTACGCGGAGGCGGTGCTGAGCTGAGGGAGGGGCCGCGGTCGGTGTGCCAGCGCGCTGGAGTGGCGGCGTGCTGGCACACCGGGGGAGTGCGAGGCGGGACGGGGGCGGGGTTCGGGGCGGGACATGGGGTGGAGGTGATCTTCGGCGTGGTCCTCGCGTGTGCGGGGGTGGTCCCTGGGTCGGGAACTGGCCGCAGACCGAGGTCCAGTGCTCCCCGCGTGTGCGGGGATGTCCGCCGCCCCCACTCCCCCACTCCCCCACTCCCTCACTTCCTCGTCTTCGTCACCACCGCCCCGAACAGCGCCAGCCCCTTGATCACCACGCGCGGGGTGCCCGGGGTGGTGACGTGGTTCTTGGCGCGCTTGTCGAAGAAGCCGAAGAGGCCGAAGCCGCGGATGTCGACGTCGATGTCCGCGGGGACGACGATCGCGGTGCCGCCCCAGAGGGCGAACGCGTGGATGACCGTGTCGTGGCTGGTGAAACGGGCCTTGGTCAGGTCGAGCCGGCCGCCGCCCCACATGGTCCAGGTGGTCATCCGGGCGGGGACGATCCAGGAACCCGCGCGCTCGAAGCCGCCGAAGACGGCCGCGACGAAGCCCCGGGAGGTGGCGGGCCGGTCGACCACGAGGCTGTCGCGCGGGCCGGGGACGGGCAGGCCCCGGCAGGCGGTCTCCAGGTCGCCGCGGGTGCGGGCGGTGTGGATCTGGTCGAGGCGGGAGTCGAGTTCCGCGAGGTCGAGCCGGCCCGTCTCGACGGCGGCGCGTACGCGTTCTTCGGCGGCGGCGCGTTCGGCGTCGGAGACGCGGATGTCGAGGCCGGGGGAGGGGGCGTAGTCGGTGCCGGGGGCGGAGTCGGGGCGTCCGGGCTGGGGCAGGGTCATTGCGTGCGTCCTTCGAGGTAGTCGGCGAGCATGGCGGCCAGGGCGGAACGGAACGCGTCGTCGCGGCCGGGTTCGTCCGGGTCGTGTCCGAGGTCGGTCTGCCAGGAGCGCCGGCCGAGGGCGTAGCCGTACCCACCGGACATGGCGAGCAGGACGACCGTCTCGATCCGCGCCCGGTCCGGTCCCTCCGGTGGCGGGAGCACGGTGTGGATGCCGTCCTCGATGGCGTCCACGAGCCGGGAGAGATGGGTGGGGGTGCCGGGGGTCTGGTCGGTGTCCCCGTCGTGGAGCTGGGACCACGCCCACAGCCGTACGTACCGCTCGTCGGCCAGGATCTCGAAGAGGACCCGCGTCATCCCGTCCGCGTACGGCACCTGCCCGTCCGCGCGCATGCGGTCGCGTACGAGGTCCCGCTTGCGTTCGTTCTCACGGTCCAGCACGGCGCGTACGAGTGCGCGGTACGTGCCGAAGTAGTGCGTGACCAGCCCGTGCGTCACCCCTGCCGCCTCGGCGACCTTGCGCAGTCCGGCCCCGTCGGGCCCGTGGCGGGCGACGAGTTCGGTGGCGGCGTCCAGGATCTCGGCGCGGGCCTGCTCGGGGGTGCGCCGCCTGCGGCGGCGCGGTGGATCCGTGGTCATGCCGAATGAGCCCTCCCCGTTGTTGGCAGGGTGGACAATAATGTGTTGCCCACCCTGCCAACAAGGGTTGGAGGGCGCCGGGTTGCGGGGCTATCGGCTGTCCGTCCCCAATTTCCTTGGTGGTTCACGGGGAGATGTGGTCTGCTGGCGGCAGCATCGCGTGCCGGTGACGGTCTGCGTCAGGCATGGAGGTGCGGAACCGAAGGGACTGCCCTCCGTGGCCTCCCGTAACGAGGGCGACCGTGTCGTCGCCCTGAGCCTTCAACTCTCCCAAGCGCATGAAGAACTGCTGCGCCGGCTCCACGAGATCCGCTCCCACCTCGGCCGTCGCCGGCTGGACGACGACGTGCTTCTCACCCATTGCCTGGCCTTCTGCGCCGCCCTCACCTCGCACCACGAGGGCGAGGACGAGGGCCTGTTCGCCGAGCTGGTGAGGGCACGGCCGGACCTCGCCCCGACGATCGAGAAGCTCGTCGAGGACCACGGCTTCATCTCCTCGATCCTGTCCCGCGTCGGCGAACTCGCCGACCGGGCCGTTGGATCGCAGGGTCCGGCCCTGGAAGCGATCGGCGGGGAGCTGGACGGTCTCGCCGCGATCATGGAATCCCACTTCGGCTACGAGGAACGGGCGATCGGCCAGGCTCTCGACGACGGCGGGGTGCTGGAGGGCGGTTAGTCGGGCAGGGTGTTCCGGTTCGAGGGTGGGGCCGGGGCCGGGGGTGTGGTGGGGCGGCCGGTGGCGGAGTGAGGGGTGGGGTCCGGGTATCGCTCCGGTGGTTCCGTTGTCTGCGGGCCGGTGGGGTGGGGCTCGGTTTGTGGCCCGGGTGGGAGGGACGGTGTTCCGCCGGTTCGGGGTGCGCGGTCGTGGAGTGGGGCGGCCCGGGCCGTCTCGGCGGATGACCGCCGTCGTGTGGCGGGGATTCATGCCCCGCTGGTCACTCCCGGTGGGTGGGGGCGGGGGAAACCCCGCTCGCGCGGCGGTCGAGCTTGCCTGGATCGCCTCTGAAGTCACACCAGTTCACACCCGCCCCACGGCGGGTGCGGAGTAGCGCCTTCCACCCCGGGCTGGGTGAGTAAGTGCGCCAGCGAGCACCTGAGGGTGCCTCTGGAGTCACAGGAGTTCATCCTCGTCCCATTTCCGGCGGGGATTTCGACTTACGTCGAGCCTTGGCAAAGTGGGTAAAATCCGGGGTCTGTTGATGGGAAGCCGCAGGTCGGCTCCTGTGATCCCCGCGCACGCGGGGCTGGTCCCTGCTCACAGATCTCCGGAACGATCGGGAGTGAGTGATCCCCGCGCACGCGGGGCTGGTCCCAAGGTGCTGAGCATCGTCCGTACGTCGTCGGCGGTGATCCCCGCGCACGCGGGGGTGGTCCCAGGCTGTGGCCCTCGGCCAGGGCTTGGTCCTGGTGATCCCCGCGCACGCGGGGGTGGTCCCTTCATCAACCTCTTCGGCATCGTGGCCGTGGTGTGGTCCCCGCGCATGCGGGGGTGGTGCCCGGATGTGGGTAGACCTCGACACGCGGCTGGGCTTGGCGCGAGTCCTGGGCATTCCGCCCGAGAGGGTGGGCGGGTTTCCTGCTCCTGCGGACCCTGTGATCGATACGGTGGTGACCGCCCCGATGCCGGACGAGGAGGACGCAATGCGTCGACGGAACCTAGTGGCCGGAGCCCTCGCGGTCGGTGCGTCGGTCGTTGCCGCCGGTCCTGGTGCAGCGGCGTCCGCGAGTCTGGAGGACGTGCTGTTCCGCCTTCCGGCCGCCGAGCCCGCACAGCTCCAGACCCTGGCGGCCCGGACCGCCGCCGCGCGTGAGGCGTTCACCACCGCCCGCTACAGCCACCTCGCCACCGTCCTGCCCAGCCTGCTGGCCGCCGCCGAGGCGACCCGGGACGCCGCCGGCGGCCGAGCCCGCCAACAGGCGAACGGCATCCTCGCCCGCGCCTACGTCCTGGCCGCCGAACTGGCCTCGAAAACGCACTCCGACGCGGCATGGGTCGCGGCTGACCGCGCCCTCGCCGCCGCACGAGCCAGCGGCATGCCGGTACCCGTCGGCGAAGCCGCCCGGGTGCTCGCCATCAGCATGCGCCGGTCCGGCCGCTGTTCCTCCGCCGTCCGGCTCCTCACGCATGAGGCGGCCGGGCTTGACCCGTCCGAGGCCCGCACCGGTGCCGTCAGGGCCACGCTGTTGCTGACCGGCGCCTATTCGGCGGCCGTCGGAGGCGACCGCACGACAGCCCTCGCCCTGCTCGACCAGGCCGACGAGGACATCAAGCGCCGCCCGCATACCCCGGGCGGGCTGTTCACGGTCGACGCGACCATGAACCAGGCCGCTGTCTACCGCATCGGTGTCCACACCACCCTCGGCACCCCGGACGAGGCCGTCGAGATCGCACGCGGCCTGAACGTCGACCTCATGCCGACCGCCGAACGCCGGGCCCGTGCCTGGACCGACACGGCCCGCATGTGGCACACGCTCGGCAACGGCGAGCAGACGTTCGCCGCGCTGCGCCACGTCGAACAGGAAGCGGCGCAGGAGGTTCGACGCCCCGCGCTGCGCGCGCTGACGGCGAACCTGTTCTACGGCCCGGCCCGAGTGCAGGGGCTGAGAGAGTTCGCGGTCCGCACCGGGGCCGTGCCTGCGTAGGGGGTGGGGTGGACCGGGCCCGCCTGGATCGCCTTTGGAGTCACAGGAGTTCATAATTGCCCTATTTTGGGCTGTAATCTTGGCTTAAGTCGCACCTTGGTAAAGTGGGTAAAATCCGGGGTCTGACGATGGGAAGCCGCAGGTCGGCTCCTGTGGTCCCCGCGCACGCGGGGGTGGTCCCCGAAGGGCACAACCCCATGACCATCACCACGCCGTGGTCCCCGCGCACGCGGGGGTGGTCCCCCGCGGGTGATGAAGAGGTGACCGGCGAACTGGTGGTCCCCGCGCACGCGGGGGTGGTCCCGCGTCCGCGGCCTTGGAGCCCGCCTACGAGACATGGTCCCCGCGCACGCGGGGGTGGTCCCCATTCGGTCTGAGATGACCAGCCAGTGATCATGTGGTCCCCGCGCACGCGGGGGTGGTCCCTACCTCGCCCAAGCCCTCGCCGCCATGGAGGCGTGGTCCCCGCGCGCGCGGGGTGGGGCCGGCTCTGGCGTCTTCTGTCAGGGCATGGCGGAGTGATTCACGCGCAGGCGGTCCGTCGGAACCGGGATTGTCGCCTCGATTCCGGGGCTGCGCAGGTAGGCGCGGCTGCTGCGGGAGTCGTGCGCCTGGTCGGCCCGCACCCGGTCCGGGTGACGATCGCCGCACTGGCCATGTTCTCGGTCAACATTCGTGGATTTTTCGGTCATTCCGATCGAAAGGCCCTCCGTGCGGGCGTGGACGCCCCACCGTTGAGGGGAGTCTGTCCCAGTTCGGGGTGGAACGCGGTGGTCGAAGAGCGCTGAGGAAGGGACGCCATGGAGGTACGTGCACGGCTGCGCGGGGGCGCGGTCGCGGTGGGGGTTGCGGTGTTGGCGGTTGGGGCGTTGGGGGTCGGGGTGGCTCCGGGGCAGGCGGCGGCTGCCGACCAGTGGCGGCCGCAGCCGGGGACCCTGTACATCTCCGACTTGCCGAAGACCGAGTCGTGGCGCGCCAGGCCGACCGTCCGGGGGTGGGGCGACGACTTCGACTGTCCGGTGGGCTGGCCCGCCGAGCCGGCCGAAGTCAACGTATGGCACCGGGACTTCACCACTGCGGAGACCGCGCTCGCCCAGCAGAAGGTGGCGGTCTTCGACACGGAGGCCGAGGCCATCGCCTTCGCGGACAAGGCCCGGCAGGACTACATCGCCTGCGCGCACGCCCCGCAGCGGCCCGGCGTGACCGCGACCTACCGCGACCACGGGGTGATCAACGTCGAGGAGGGCGCCACCCTTCAGGGGATGCACACCTTCGACTCCAACGCCACCGAGCGCCCCGACTACAACTACCTGTGGGGCGTGGGCCGCGACGGCGACACGGTGACGCTGGTCCTGTGGCAGAGCTACTGGGGTGATCCGCCCGTGATCCCGTGGAAGAACACCCTGAACACCGCGGTGAAGAAGCTGTACTGAGCACCTGCCCCGGCTCATTGCCACGGGGCCCGGCCGGGGCGGGCCACGGCCAGATCGAATACGTGGTCAGCGCCGCTTCCGGCGGGGCTGTGGAGCTGGGCGGCGTGGCCGCGCAGCAAGGAGACCAGCACTTTCACAACACCCCCGCGTACGCGGGGTGGTCCCGGGGTGTCGTCGTTGGCCGGGTCCTAGTAGAGGTGGTCCCCGCGCACGCGGGGGTGGTGCCCGTGCGGGCGCTCGGCGATTCTTCAGTCCACGGGCAGTGACCAGCGGGGCATGAATCCCAGCCTGCCGACGGCAGTCATTCGCTGAGCCGTGCCGGGTCGCCCCATTTCACTGGTGCGTACCCCGGCTGGCGGAGACGGTCCCACCGGCCCGGGCCGCGAACTCAGCCCCACCCCACCGGCGGACGGACATCAGGCCGACCGGAGCGATACCCGGGCCCCGACCACCGGCCCTCCACCCGCCTACGGCGGTCGGCAAACAGCACCGCTCCCGCGTGGACCTTTCCCCTGGGCCGCCCTCCGAGAGTGTTTTTCGCGCCTGGAAGCGCCGGGTCAAGGGTGGCCGAAGGCCATCGCGCAGCGACGCGACGTAGGAGCGCCCTTGACGCGGTGGTGGAAGGCGCGACTCTCGGAAGGAGGGCGGACACCACGCCACACCCCACTCGTACCTCGCGCTATGACACGCCCCCGCCCACCCCCAGCAGGCTTCCCCGGCGGCTACGCCGTCCGCCGGCCCTTCGGGGCCGTCAGGACCTGGGACGTTCCGATCAGTGCGAGGCCGAGCATGAGGGTGGTGACGTCGACGTCGATGGGCAGGAAGCGGGCGGATCCGACCGCCGCTGCCAGCAGCAGTGCCCCTGCACCCCAGACGCGGGGCCGGTTCACGGAGCGGCCCAACCGGGCGACGGGCACTCGGTCGTTCACGAGCGCCAGTACACCCATCGTCGCGAGAATCAGCGCCATCAGCGTGATGACGGCCGTGTAGATCATCATGGTGTTTCCCCCCGAAAACCGTTGCTACGACCATGCTCGCAGCAACGGTCCGGCGGGGCCATGCCGTACCCCGGCAGAATCCTGCCCCGCCGCCTGCCCGCCCACGGCAGCACATGCTGCCGTGGGCGGCGTCATCGTCAGACGGACGCGGACGCGGACGCGGCCTCGGTCACGAAGGCGGACCAAGCCGCCGTCGCGACGGCGAGCTGGGGGCCGTCGACGTTCTTGGAGTCACGGACGTGGACGGCGCCGGCCGCCCCGCCTCCCGGCTCGGTGTCATCCCGGGGGCCTCGCACTACGACCTGATGTTCTCGCCGCTCCTCGTGCCCACGGTGCTGTCCTTCCTCCAGTGACCCTCCAGCGACCCTCCAGTGACGTTTCTGCGGTGAATCCCGTCCACCGAGAGAGTGAGTAAAGCGTACGTAACGAGACATTCCTCCTTCTCCCCAGAAAAGATCAGGTTTTGGCAAAGCCCCTGTGTCGAAGACCTGCTGAGGAGTCGGACCATGAGTTATGGCAATGCCCTGCGCGACCGGATCGCCGGGCCCGGGACCACCCCGTTGATCGGTGTGTACGACATGTACTCGGCGTCCGTCGCGGCCGAGCACTACGACGGGATGTTCGTGTCCGGGTTCGGCTTCGCCGCCTCGTACTACGGGCTGCCGGACATCGGGTTCATCGCCTGGCCCGACATGCTCGGCTTCGTACAGCGGCTGCGCGGCGCCTTCCCCCGCCACCACCTGCTGGTGGACATCGACGACGGGTACGTGGACCCCGAGGTCGCCTGCCACGTCGTCGAGAGCCTGGAGCGGATCGGCGCCTCCGGCGTGATCCTGGAGGACCAGAAGCGGCCGCGCCGCTGCGGGCACGCGGACGGCAAGCAGGTGCTGCCGCTGGACGAGTACCTGACCAAGCTGGAGATGGTGCTCCAGACCCGGCGCGACCTGGTGGTCGTGGCCCGCACCGACGCGACGGACGAGGACGACATCCTGCACCGCGCGGAGCGCCTCGCCGCCACCGACGCGGATGTCGTGCTCGTGGACGGCGTACGGAGCGTGGAGTGGATCCGGCGGATCCACGAGGTCGTCGACGGCAAGCCGCTGCTGTTCAACCAGATCGCGGGCGGCAAGTCCCCCCGCCTGTCGCTCGGCGAGCTGTCCGAACTCGGCGTGGCCGTCGCGATCTACAGCACGCCGTGCCTCTTCGCCGCGCACGTGGCCATGGACTCGGCGCTGTCCGAACTGAAGCGGGCCGACGGCCGACTGCCCGTCTTCGACGCGGCCGCTGGCGTCGGGGTCGCCGCCTCCACCCGGCTCCTGGAACGCAACATCGCCCGCAACCAGGAGCAGCCGGCGCGGGCGCGGGTGGGAGCGTGAGGGACCCGAGGGGCCCCTGGGGTACGGGCCGCCCCGGGAGTCCCGGCAGCCCCGGCCGTCCCCGGCGGGTGGTGCGGCCGTTCGCCGTGCTCGGGCTCGCGGCGGCGGCGCTGGCCACCGGGACGGCGCCTGCCCTCGCCGACGGCAGCCTCGTCACCGTGGTCGACAACCGCGACGCCGACTCGATCCTGGAGGTCGACCGTACGGCGAACGTGCAGTCCGGCAGCAGCGGCAGTACGGCGGGCAGCGATCACGACGGCAGCGCGGTCGACGCCCTCCAGGCCCTGTTCGGCGACGTCGAGCCGGACGACGACTGACCGCCGGACGACGACTGACGGCCGGGGGAGGACCCGGAAGGGTGTCCGGGGGCTACGGGGTCAGTGGCGCCGTTCCACGATGCCGCGCACGTACGCTGCCTGGCCCGCATGCTGGTTGCCCTCGGCGACGAGGCTGATCAGGCGCGGGCCGAGGGTGACATGCGGGGTCCAGCGGGTGTCGACGACCCGGTCCAGGTCGGCGACGGTGAGGCCGCCGACGTGGTCGAGGGCGCGGGCGTGCACGGCGTCGTGATAGCCGAGAAGCAGCTCCGCGTCGGCGCGGACGGCGGCGACCTGCTCCTTCTCGTGGCCGAAGCCGATGTCCCCGTCCGCGAAAGGCAGTTTGAACCGGCCGGACCAGCCCTCGGCGGTCCATGCCTGTTCGGTGCCGAACGCGTCGGCGAAGTGGTCGTCCGTGACCCGGGTCAGATGCCAGACCAGCCAGGCGATGGAGTTGGCGTCGGGGTCGACCCGTACGGTCAGCTCCTCGACCGACAGGCCCTCGACGGCCTCGTGTACCGCCTCCTGGATCCTGCCGAAGGCGTCCAGCAGCAGCTCGGAGCTCTTCATGGGCCCTCCGGCCTCCTCGTCGCGGTCCGGTCCGTGGCGGTCCGGTCCGTCACATGGCGGTCCGTGGCACAGCCCGCCCTACGACGGACCGCCGGGGGCCGACGCCGTCCGTCACGGCTCTGCGGCCACGGTACGACGAGGGCGGGCGGCCCGCCGGGCCCGTCGTACCGCGGTTACGCCGTTCAGCCGAGCCGAGCCGAGCCGAGCCGAGCCGAGCCGAGCCGAGCCGAGCCGAGCCGAGCCGAGCCGAGCCCGAGCCCGAGCTGCGGGGCGGCCGGGCGGCCGGGCTGATTCAGCGGCGCCCAGGGTGGTCACGGCGCCACTCGGCCACCGCCGCCCCGACGTCGAAAGGCTTCAGGTTCAGCGGCGGGCCCGCCGGGGGCCGGGCCAGGGCCTCGGCGATACGGGTGTTGATCTCGCCCAGGATGCGCCGCAGTTGGGACTCGGAGGCGGCCGTACGGGCGGCCTCGGCGGCGTCCTCGGCCGCCTTGCGCAGGGCCAGGGCCGGCGGCAGCGCGGCGAAGCCCTCGCGGTGCATCTTCTGCTTGACCCACCACAGTTCGTCGTACGGCGCGTCGTCGCCGGCGAGCGGCTTGCCGAAGCCGGACAGCCGGGCGAACTCCCCTCGCTCGGTGGCCTCGCGGATCTGCTTGTCCACGAACGATTCGAAGTCGACTCCGGGCGGCTTGCGCTTCGTCATGACTCCAGCGTAGGGAGTTCCGGCGATCCGCTCCAGGGTCTGTCGTGGCACCTGATCTTCCGGCACCCTGTCCTGGCCGGCCTCGAACACCTTTCCGCCTTCGGGGCCGGGCTCTGTTCAACGCGCGTCAACCTTCTCAATCCCCATGGGAGCCACGCATGCGTTCCAGAACCATCCCCACTCCAGGCAACATCACCCGCACCACCGCCCTCGGCGGCCTGTTCGCCCTGCTCGCCGGACTGCTCACCGTCCTTGCCGCCGCCCCCGCGCAGGCCGCGCCGCTCTTCAAGGCGCCGTTCCCCTGCGGCCAGAACTGGACGTACAGCCACCACTCGGCCGAGGTCCGGCTGGCGCTCGACTTCATACGGAACGACGGCGGGACCACCGCCGGAACCCCGGTGCTGGCCTCCGCCGCCGGCACCGCCTACCGCTACTCGCAGCCCAGCGGCGCCGGGAACTACATCGCCATCGACCACGGCGGAGGCTGGATGACGTACTACTTCCACCTCAGCGCGTACTCCGTCGCCGACGGCGCCTCGGTCAGTCAGGGGCAGCAGATCGGGGTCACCGGCTCGACCGGCAACAGCTCCGGCGCCCACATCCACTACGAGCAGCTCTACAACGGCGCCGGCCAGAACATCGTGATCAACGGGACCTCCCTCGCGCCGTACCCCGGCTCCTACGGCTCGAAGTCGCTGACCAGCGACAACGGCTGCTCGGGCGGCGGTGGTGGGAAGTACTGGGTGGACACCTACGCCAACGCCATCGGCTACGCCCAGGCCAACACGAACGACGCCCAGGGTGTGCTGAACGCCGGCACGAACTACGTCTCCTGCAAGGTCTGGGGTCAGGAGGTCCGCGGGAGCTCCGGGAGCTTCAACCACTGGTGGCTCAAGACCGACCTGGACACGGTCTACGCGGGCAAGAACGGGCGCGGGGCGTACGTCTCCGCGTACTACCTGTCCCGCTGGGGCAACGACGAGGCCCGGGACAACAGCGGAGCGGTGATTCCCACCTGCTGATCCCCACCCGCTGATCCCCACCCGCTGATCCGGGCCCACTGATCCGGCCCTGTTGATCTTTCTCCGCCGGCGCCCGAAAAGGGCAGGAGCCCCACTCGTGCGCATCGCGCAACGGAGTGGGGCTCCTTGGGTACTGCTATAGAAAGTCTGCGATCGTCCCAGCGGCCTTAGGCCGGGGTGACGTTCTCCGCCTGCGGACCCTTCGGGCCCTGCGTGACGTCGAAGGTCACGGCCTGGTTCTCCTCGAGGGAACGGAAGCCGTTCGCGTTGATCGCGGAGTAGTGGACGAAGACATCCGGGCCGCCGCCTTCCTGGGCGATGAAGCCGAAGCCCTTTTCAGCGTTGAACCACTTCACGGTTCCGGTAGCCATGAGCCCTCCTATGGGCCAAAGGGTCGCCCTGCTCCAGAACCTGCAAACAAGTCTGAAAACTACAAAAGCCTGCGGGTTACATGCTCCGCAGGCTCTGTACTGCAAGGGAAACCAAACTGCAACTTGCGCTGAGCCTAGCACGCGACATCCGCGAAAGGGTAGAGGGAAGGATCACGTCACTCGCATGTTTGACGCGCCTCCCCGCCGCTGACGTACGACTGGCGTACGGCTGACGTACGACCCGGCGCTGCCCGGCGCGCGGGACGGGTCTAGCCTCGCGTTGTGGACAATGCAACCGATGACCACCAGAGCAGCCGGCCACGAGTCGGACACATCCAGTTCCTGAACTGCCTGCCCCTCTATTGGGGCCTCGCCCGCACCGGGACGCTCCTCGATCTGGAGCTGACGAAGGACACCCCGGAGAAGCTCAGCGAGCAGCTGGTGCGCGGCGACCTCGACATCGCTCCCGTCACCGTCGTCGAGTTCCTGCGGCACGCCGACGAGCTCGTCGCGCTGCCGGACATCGCCGTCGGCTGCGACGGCCCCGTGATGTCGTGCGTGATCGTCTCCCAGCGGCCCCTGAACCAGCTGGACGGGGCACGGGTCGCGCTCGGCTCGACCTCGCGCACCTCCGTACGGCTCGCGCAGCTCCTGCTCGCCGAGGTGCACGGCGTGACGCCGGACTACTACACCTGCCCGCCCGACCTCGGCCTGATGATGCAGGAGGCCGACGCGGCGGTGCTGATCGGCGACGCGGCGCTGCGCGCCTCGCTGCACGACGCGCCGAGGCTCGGCCTGGAGGTCCACGACCTCGGCCTGATGTGGAAGGAGTGGACGGGGCTGCCGTTCGTCTTCGCCGTCTGGGCCGTCCGCAAGGACTTCCTCGCGCGCGAGCCGGAGACCGTCCGCGAGGCGCACAAGGCCTTCCTGGCCAGCCGCGATCTGTCCCTGGAGGAGGTCACCAAGGTGGCCGAGCAGGCGGCGCGCTGGGAGTCCTTCGACGCCGAGCTGCTGGAGCGGTACTTCCGGACGCTCGACTTCCGCTTCGGTCCGGACCAGCTGGTGGGCGTGCGCGAGTTCGCGCGCCGGGTCGGTCCGACGACCGGCTTCCCGGCGGACGTACGGGTCGAGCTGCTCGGCGAGCAGTAGGCCGGCGAGCGGTTACCCGGCAGCAGGAGGACACCGCCTCTCCGGCGACCGGAGAGCCGGAGAGCTGAAGAGCACGAGAGCTGGAGACAGGGGCGGGGCCGACAAGGCCCCGCCCCTCCTGCGTGCCCCGGGGTCGTCCGGGCAGGGGCGCGGGGGTACGGGGCCGGGCCGGGGCCGGGTCAGGACGAGGCCGGGATCGGGCCCTGGAGGTACTGGCTGATCCAGGCGATCGTGCCCTCGTCCATCCCCTTCATATAGCTGCGGGCGTTGTGCGCGCCGCCCTCGATCACCTGGAGGTGGGATTTCACCGGACCCTTGTTCGTATAGGTGCGGATGAAGTCCTTCAGCGACTCCATGATCCCGGTCTCCTGGGTGCCGATCTGGAAGGCCAGGTACACCCGGTTGGCGGGGATGTCGGGCTTCCGGGCCAGGGCGGTGGCCAGCTCCTCCGGGTCGTTGGCCTCCCGCTCCTCCTCGTACCCCTTCCACAGGGGCGAGTCCGGGACGGTGTCCGGGCCCGAGGCGATGGCCGCCTTGAACTTGTCCGGTTTCTGCAGCACGGACTTGAGCGCGGCGAAGCCGCCGGAGGACGAGCCCATGAAGGCCCAGCCGTCCCGGGACTGGAATGTACGGAAATTCGTCCGGACGAAATCCGGCACGTCCTCGGTCAGCCAGGTGCCCATTTTCGGCTGCCCCGGGATATCGCTGCCGTCGTAATAATGCTTGTTGTTCGGATTGAGTACAGGCATCACGACGATGAACGGAACACTCTTCCCCTGCTCCGACCAGCGGGCGACGTTCGATTCGAAGCCGAGGTGGGTGCTCTTCCAGTAATTCGCCGGATAGCCGTAACTTCCGGGCAGCGAGATCAGCACCGGGAAGCCGCTCTTCGCGTACGCCGGATCGGAATACTGCTTCGGCGTCCACACCCACACCTTTCCGGTGAATCCGGACTTGGCGCCGTGCAGGTCCGTGACCCGGATCTTGGTGCCGTCGGCGAGGGTGGTGACGGTCGTGAAGCTCGCCGCCGGGCCGGTCGGGAAGAGCGTCCGGGGCGCCGCGGTCCTGCTCGGGTGCAGACCGGCCCGCGGCGGGACGACGGTGTCCGGCGTCGCGCACCCGGCGAGGGCGGTGGCCGGCAGGGCGAAGGTGATCACGAGGGCGGTGGTGCGGAAGGCGCGGGAGGTACGGGAGGTACGGGAGGCGCGCGGGGTACGCGAGGCGGGGGAGGCGGGGGAGGCGTACCGGCTGCGGACGGGGCGACGGCGTGACATGGCTGCTCCGGCGGTGCGTGCGGACGTACGTCCGTACGTCCGCGTCGGCTTGTGGTGGCGCTGGCGCGAGGTGTGCTCTTCCTACCTAACGCCGATGGGGCCGTTTACGGAGCGGGAAATCGGTGAAGCCGCCCGCCCCGCCCCCGCGGACCCACCGGATCCGGCCGGACTCGCGGGATCCGGCCGGATCCCGCCGTCACCCTCCCTCGCTCGTCCCGACCCCCTCCGCTCGTCCCGACCCCCCCCTCCGAGTCCCCCCGATCGGCCGCAACCCCCCGATCCGGCCGCGCGGGACCGGCCCGAATCCGCGCGGGGCGCTGGCGTAGGCTGGTTCGGTTCGTTCCGTACGCATCCGCACTCCTCCGTACTCCTCCGAAAGGGACACGCCCGGTGACCGAGAAGGCCGAACTCCAGTCCGTTCTCGACCGCGCCGCCGCGGGTGGCCGGATCACTCCCGAGGAGGCGCTCGACCTCTACCGTTCGGCTCCGCTGCACGCCCTCGGCTCCGCCGCCGACGCCGTGCGCCGCCGCCGGTACGCGGGCACCGAGCACATCGCGACGTACATCATCGAGCGCAACATCAACTACACGAACGTCTGTGTGACGGCGTGCCGGTTCTGCGCCTTCTACGCCGCGCCGAAGGACACCAAGAAGGGCTGGACCCGCGACCTCGACGACATCCTGCGCCGCTGCGCGGAGACCGTCGAGCTGGGCGGCACCCAGATCATGTTCCAGGGCGGCCACCACCCGGACTACGGCGTCGAGTACTACGAGCGGCACTTCTCGGCCATCAAGAAGGAGTTCCCGCAGCTCGTCATCCACTCCCTCGGCGCGTCCGAGGTCGAGCACATGGCCCGGATCTCCGGTGTCTCCGTCGAGGAGGCCATCACCCGGATCCACGCGGCCGGTCTCGACTCCTTCGCCGGCGCCGGCGCCGAGCTCCTGCCCGAGCGTCCGCGCAAGGCGATCGCCCCGCTGAAGGAGAGCGGCGAGCGCTGGCTGGAGATCAGCGAGATCGCCCACAAGCTGGGCGTCGAGTCCACCTCCACCATGCTCATGGGCACCGGCGAGACCAACGCCGAGCGCATCGAGCACCTGCGGATGATCCGCGACACGCAGGACCGGACGGGCGGCTTCCGGGCCTTCATCCCCTATACGTACCAGCCGGAGAACAACCACCTGAAGGGCCGCACCCAGGCGACCCTCTTCGAGTACCTGCGCATGATCGCCATCGCGCGCATCTTCCTCGACAACGTGGCCCACATCCAGGGCTCCTGGCTCACCACCGGCAAGGAGGTCGGCCAGCTGTCCCTGCACTACGGCGCGGACGACCTCGGTTCGATCATGCTGGAGGAGAACGTGGTCTCCTCGGCCGGTGCCAAGCACCGCTCGAACCGCCTGGAGATCATCGACCTCATCCGCAAGGCCGGCCGCGTCCCGGCCCAGCGCTCCACGACGTACGAGCACCTCGTCGTGCACGAGGACCCGGCGAACGACCCGGTCGACGAGCGCGTGGTCTCGCACATCTCGTCCATCGCGATCGAGGGCGGCACCGCCCACCCCGAGCTGAAGCTCCTCGACACGACGAACTGACCCGGGCACGGGCACGGATACGGCCCCGGGCATGGGCACGGCCCCGGGCACGGCCCCAGACACGGCCCCGGACACGGACACCGACCTCGGAGTGACGCGACCATGCTGACGCTGCACGCGGCCGATCTGCTGCTGCCGGGCGGGGACCGGCCCCCGGTACGTGACGGCGCCGTCCTCGTACGGGACGCCAAGATCGCGGCCGTCGGCCCGTACGAGGAACTGGCTGCGGCTCATCCGACGGCGCGAGTGCGCCGCTGGCCGGGCGTGCTGACGCCCGGTCTGGTGAACCCGTACGGGCCCGAGCTGCTGGAACGGGCGTACCACCCGGACCCGCGCGAGGCCGACGACTTCGAGCACGGCATCGAGCCGGTGACGGGCGAGGCCCTGGAACGGCTCGCTCTCGACGACGCCCGCTGGGGCGCGAGCGCGCGGCGCGGCCTCCAGCGGATGCTGGCGCACGGCACGGTCGCGGTCGCCTTTCCCCGCGAGGGGCCGGTACGTCCGGCGGTCCGGGAGGCACTGCGCCGGTCCGGCCTGGTGACGGGGGCGCGTGCCACCGTCACGCCGGGGGTGCCGTCGCTCGATCTGTACGCGCCGAACGGCGCTTTGGCGATTCACCTCCATTATCTGGTGCCGGGAAACCACGCCCGGTTCGCCGTCTTCGGCGTATCCGACGAGGCGGAACTGACGGCGCGGGGTGCGGGGACGTGTCTGGCCACCGTCCTCGACGGGCGGCTGGTCTTCCGCCGGAGGTAGCGGGTGCGGGGCGTCGACGTACCGCCGGAAGTCCGGCTCGCCCCGCCCCTGACCGGCTCACCCGCCCCTGACCGGCTCGCCCGACCGGCTCACCCGCCCCCGACCGGCTCCCCCTTCCGCTGCACCGGATACTCGTCCGCGTAGTGCAGCAGCTCGGTGAAGCGCTGATCGCGTACCACCGCGAGCAGTTGCGCCGGCGTCACCGGCGCCGAGACGTTCTCCGACGGGCCGACGGAGAGCAGCACATGGCTCCTGCCGTACGCGGTGACGACCATCGCCCCCCGCGTCTCGGTCTTGTTCACGGGCATCGCCCACACCTGCGCGGTCCGGTCGCCCTCCAGGTCGACGACCTCGCAAGTGGTCTTCTTCTGCGGGGAGTTCAGGCAGTCCTGAAGCCGCTCGCCCTCGGCCGGCCGGATGGACAGCTTCACCGGGAACGCCGTGCCGTCCACCGTGATCCGGTAGTCCGACACCTCGCCCGCGACCGGCCGGATGTCCGTGACGGACGCCGGGAGCAGTTCGTCGAGGAGGGCCGACACCTGCTGCTGGAACTGGTCCTGCCGGGTGCGTTCCCCTTCCGGGAGCTTCTCGGGCGCGGTCTGGCCCGGGGACGGGCGGATCTGGACGGGCGTGTGGTAGGCGGAGGGGAAGACGGCGGGCGGGGCCGCGGGCGCCGCGCCGCCGGGGTCGCCCCCGGACAGCAGGGAGAAGCCGAGCGTGGCGGCGGTCACCGTGCCGAAGACCCCGCCGACGGTGGCGATCCGGGCCCGCGCGCGGCGTTTGCGGCCCAGCCGCACCGCGACGGGCGTGAGGTCGGGAAGCGGGGGAAGCTCGTCGGTCGTGCGGTCCATGGCACGTCGGAGCATCATGACGTCGATGTCGTCCATTCGGGCTCCTCAGCTTCCGATGGGGTGGCGGTGGTGGCCGTGGTGGCCGTGGTGGCCGTGGTGCTGGTCGAGTCGGGTGTCGGCGGAGGTGTAGAGCTCGGCCTCACCAAGGTGTTCCCGGAGCCTGGCCAGTGAGCGCGAACACTGGCTTTTGACCGTCGCCTCGCTGCAGCGCAGGAGCGAGGCGACGGTCTCCACACTCAAGTCCTCCCAGTACCGCAGGACGACCATGGCGCGGGCTCTGGGCGGGAGCTCGGCCAGCGCGGCGAGCAGCGTGACCCGGAGGTCGGGCTGCTCGGTGGTCCGCGCCGGGCCGAGCCCGCCGGTCTTGGTGAAGGCGAGCAGATCGCGCAGGCGGCGTCGCCGTTCGGCGAGGAACGTGCGGGTGAGCACGGTCTTGGCGTAGGCGTGCGGGTGGTCCGCCGCCGTGGCCCGCCGCCAGTGCTGGAAGAGTTTGGCGAGGGTCGTCTGCGTGAGGTCGCGGGCGGTCTCCGCGTCCCCGCACAGCAGGTATGCGGTGCGGTACAGCCGCGTCTGCGCGGAGCGGGCGAACTCCTCGAACCCGGCCTCCGTGCCAAGCGGTGACGGCATCTCGCTCCCTTCGTCTGCACTGTCACCCCTCCTTGAGCACGCTCGCGGGGGAAAGGTTGAAGCGGTTCGCGAGATTTTTTTACGGCGGGAGTGCCGGGCCCGGGGCCCGTCCCCGCCCGCACGGGGAGCGGCTGCCACAATGGGCTGGTGAGCCGAGCATCCCTGGACAAGCAGCCGCACGAAGTCGCCTCGATGTTCGACGACGTCGCGGCGAACTACGACCTCACCAATGACGTGCTCTCCCTCGGGCAGGACCGGCGCTGGCGCAAGGAGGTCGCGAAGGCGGTCGACGCGCGGCCCGCGCAGAAGGTCCTCGACCTGGCGGCCGGGACGGCGACCTCCTCGCAGCCGTTCGTCCGCGCCGGGGCGTACGTCGTGCCCTGCGACTTCTCGATCGGCATGCTCCGGGTCGGCAAGCAGCGCCACCCGTGGATGCCGTTCACCGCCGGCGACGGCATGCGGCTGCCGTTCAAGGACGACGTCTTCGACGCGGTGACGATCTCCTTCGGCCTGCGCAACATCCAGGACACGGACGCCGCGCTGCGCGAGCTGTACCGGGTGACGAAGCCCGGCGGACGGGTCGTGATCTGCGAGTTCTCGCACGCGACGTGGAAGCCGTTCCGGGTCGTGTACGAGGAGTACCTGATGCGCGCGCTGCCGCCGGTCGCGCGCGCCGTGTCGTCCAACCCCGACGCGTACGTCTACCTCGCCGAGTCCATCCAGGACTGGCCCGACCAGCCGACCCTCGCGGGCAAGATGACGAAGGCGGGCTGGTCGAAGGTGGCGTGGCGGAACCTGACCGGCGGGATCGTCGCCATGCACCGGGGCTTCAAGGCGTAAACCGCCGCAATAGACTGCGATCGCCGCGATCGCGCGACCGCAGGCCCCTTGATCCTCGATCCTCTGATCCTTGGGTTCTTCGATCCTGGGGCCTTGATCCCGGATCTCCTGATCCTCGGGTCCCTTTTTCTTCGCTTTTCCTTCGTTTTTCTTCGTTCCTTTGTTCCTTCGACCTCTCCGGGAGACTCTGCCGTGACCGCGCAGCCCCTGTCCGAGCACACCGCGGACGTG
The DNA here is from genome assembly GCF_040646255.1 of Streptomyces sp. NPDC046203. NCBI lineage: Bacteria > Bacillati > Actinomycetota > Actinomycetes > Kitasatosporales > Streptomycetaceae > Streptomyces > Streptomyces sp. NPDC046203. Next base: position 180,151 of record NZ_JBEYZX010000006.1, read on the forward strand.
ATCGTCGTCGGGGCGGGCCCGGCGGGCTCGACCACCGCGTACTACCTGGCCAAGGCCGGACTCGACGTCCTGCTCCTGGAGAAGACCGCGTTCCCGCGCGAGAAGGTCTGCGGCGACGGTCTCACCCCGCGCGCCACCAAGCAGCTCGTGTCGATGGGCATCGACATCTCCGAAGAGGCCGGCTGGCTGCGCAACAAGGGCCTGCGGATCATCGGCGGCGGCGTCCGGCTGGAGCTGGACTGGCCGGACCTCGCCTCGTACCCGGACTACGGACTCGTCCGCAAGCGCGACGACTTCGACGAGCTGCTCGCCCGGCAGGCGCAGAAGGCCGGCGCGCGGCTGTACGAGCGCTGCAACGTCAGCGGCCCCGTCATCGACCAGCGCACGGGCCGGATCACCGGTGTGACCGCGAAGCTCGGCGAGGAGAAGCGCCAGGTCACCTTCAGCGCGCCGCTGGTCGTCGCCGCCGACGGCAACTCGACGCGGCTGTCGCTCGCGATGGGCCTGCACCGGCGCGAGGACCGGCCGATGGGCGTCGCCGTCCGGACGTACTTCACCACCCCGCGCCACCAGGACGACTACCTGGAGTCCTGGCTGGAGCTGTGGGACCGGCGCGGCGCCGAGGACCGGCTGCTGCCCGGCTACGGCTGGATCTTCGGCATGGGCGACGGCACCTCCAACGTGGGCCTCGGCATCCTCGACTCCTCCTCCGCCTTCCGCGAGCTGGACTGGCGCGAGGTGCTGAAGGCGTGGTGCGCGTCCATGCCGGAGGACTGGGGTTTCACCCCGGACAACATGACCACCCCGATCCGCGGCGCCGCGCTGCCGATGGCCTTCAACCGGCAGCCGCACTACACCCGCGGTCTGCTGCTCGTCGGCGACGCGGGCGGTCTGGTCAACCCGTTCAACGGCGAGGGCATCGCGTACGCCATGGAGTCCGGCCAGATCGCGGCCGACGTCATCGTCCAGGCGCACGCCCGCTCGACCCCGGCCCAGCGCGAACTGGCGCTGCGCAACTACCCGCAGATCCTCAAGGACACTTACGGCGGCTACTACACGCTGGGCCGCGCCTTCGTGAAGCTCATCGGCAACCCGAAGATCATGAAGATCGCGACCCAGCGCGGTCTGACGCACCCGCTGCTGATGAAGTTCACGCTGAAGATGCTGGCCAACCTGACCGACCCGACGGGCGGCGACGCGATGGACCGCATCATCAACGGTCTGTCGAAGGTGGCGCCGAAGGCGTAGGCGCCGCTGGGGCGGGGCTCCGGCCTGTCGCTCGGGCCGGTCGCTCTGGCCGGTCGCTCTGGTACGTGACCGTGGCCCGTCACTGTGCTCCGTCGCTGGCGGGCATGGTGGCGGGCCACTGGCGTTGGGCGGGGTGGCGGACCGGCGGGCCGGTACGGCGGGCTCGGCGATTCGACGCGAGGGTCTACGACGGCGGGCCGGTGCGACCGGCGGGCCGGTACGGCGGGCGGGCCGAGTGGCCCGGGGCGCCGAGTCGGCGGAGGTGGCAGGACGGCCGGCGTGTGGGGCGCCGGCTCGTACGCGGGGTCAGCCGGCGAGCAGCAGGGACCCTGGGGCCCGCTGTACGGGAACGCGCAGCTCGGCGGCCATGGCCGGGGCTCCGCTCAGGACCTTTTCCGGCACCCTCTGGCGGCAGGTCTGGCACGGCCAGACCGCCTCGGTGAGCAGGGCGAGCAGATGGAGCTGGGCGCGGGACAGACCCCCCAGTTTCTCCCGCATGTTGGTGACATGGAATTTGACGGTGCGCTCGGTGATGCCGAGGTACTCGGCGAGATCCGTGTTGGACTCGCCGCCGGGCATCGCGGACAGGACCTCGACCTCGCGTTCGGTGAGCGAGTCGAGGTGGCGTAACGCACGGGTGACCGGGTTGATCCGGGCGGATCGGGTGTCCGGCTGAGCTGGATTGGGACCGCAATACGGGCAGCAACGAAGCATGTGTCTCCCCCCAGAGACGGCGTTCGTGGACACCGGCGCGACGGAGTCGACCGGCGTGGCTCCTTACGGAACGGTAACCGGATCGCGTCGCGAAAGATTGCCCATATCGACAGACCGAGATGTTTTCGGGACGTTCCCGTGGCCGGATACGGTTTCGCCGCAGTGCGGAACGGGGCGGGTGGACCGCCCCGTCTCGGCGCCCCGGAACTCAGCCGGCCAGTGTGGCGGCGAGCTTCAACCGCTCGTCGAGCTCGGTCTTCGCCTGGTTCAGGGCTTCCGCGTTCTGCTCCATGTTCCGCTTCTGGTAGGCGGTTTCGACGGTGTACCAGATGCCGACAAGGTTGGCCCGTTCCTTACAGGCGATGTCCTGCCGGGCGGCGGCGATGGCCCGGGGACTTCCGTACGTGTTGGGGTCGAGGCCGAGATCGTGCTGCGGACTGACCGGATCGCCGGTCTTGTAGCCCTTCTCCGCCATACAGGCGGACCACGCCTTGATGGCGGCGCTGACCCGGGAGTCGTCGTGGGCACGGGAGAAGGCGTCCCCCGCCATGTTGGTGACGAACATGATGTCCTGGGCGCCCTTCTTCGGCGCGTAGATCTTCAGGTAGCCCTCCCGGATGCAGCCGCCGATGGGCACCTTCTTCCCGCCCAGCGTCTTGCCGCTGTCCGTGGCCTCCGACTCCTCCAGGCTCATCGGCTGGGCACCCTTGTAGTCCGGTCCGCCGAGGGCGAGTTCGCCGCTCGCGCTGAGCTTCGGGTTGAGCGGCTTGGCGGGCGGCGCCACGCCCCGGTTCGGGGTGTAGCCGTAGCGGGCCGCGGCCGTGGCGTCGGTGAGTCCGTAGCGGCCCTCGTTGCCGGAGCGGCCGGAAGGGGGCGTCTGCCGCATGGTGTAGGTGAAGCCGAAGCGCGCCATGCAGTCGCTGGTCACCCGGGCCTGGGCCTGCTCCAGCTTGCGGTTCTGCTCGGTGGTGGCCATGTAGCTGTCGAGCGGGTACGAGAGGTCGGCCGCCGACAGCAGCTTGGGAATCGTCCCGATCGCGGGTTCCTTCGTGGTGTCGCCGCCCTTGTCACCGGGGTCGGAGGAACAGGCGGTGAGGAGCGCGGCACTCAGGAAGAGGACGGTCGCGCGAGCGGCGAAGGGACGCATGGGTGCTCCAAGGGCGTGTGCGTGTCTACCATGGGAGCAGCCGTTGCTCTGCCCGCCTCATTCGGGCGGAGCAACGGCTGCTGTGGTGCTGCGTGTTGCGTGCCACGTACGTCAAGGGAGCGAGGCTACCCCGACGGCGCGGCGACGAAGCCGACCGTCAGGATCAACGGGCCTTGTAGTAGTACGCGGACGAGATCTCGTTCTTGAAGGTGGTCGAGGCGTTGCCGCTGTAGCCGGCCGGGATGCTGCCCTCGATGCCGCCCGCGTCGGCGTTGGTGTAGACCCACCACGTGTTGCTGTCACGGTTCTTGTACGAGGCGGTGTTGTCGTTCACGTTCTGGCCTGCGCCGTTGCCCGGGCCCGCGAAGTAGTCGTTGATGAAGTTGGCGTCCGAGAGGAAGAGGTCGAAGACGGCCCCGCCCTGGTTCGAGTTGTAGTACAGGCCGAACTCGCCGGTCTCCAGAACGCCGTTCTTCCCGGTGGCGGCGGAGGCGGAGCCGGCGGTGGCGAGCGCGCCGGCGCCGAGCGCGGCGAGCGCGACGGTCGTGGCGGCGATCCGACGAAGTGCAGTGCGCTGCATGTCGTTGCCTTTCCCTGGCTGGTGATGGAGTGAATGCTGGGGCCCGATCGGGCCGTTCACATACGACCATCGCCAACTCGGCGGACGCTACTGTCCGTTGAGACAGTTACCGGGGTGAGGCGGGCGGGTCTATCCTCGGCATGGTCGGGGCGCCTTCCGGGCGCCCGGCCATTCGCGCAGGGGCCTTGTACGTGGCGTAGCGCAACGTCGCGTCGGCCCCCTCCCGCGCGTTCCCATGATGCCCCGTGACGGGTGATCTCCCGTTGGAAGGACCGTTTCTGATGAGACGCCTCATGGCTGTTCCCGTGCTGATCCTCGCCCTCGGGCTCGGGGGGTGTTCGAGCGACGGGGATGGCGCACCCCGGTCCGCGCCGAACACGGACAAGACCTCCGCCGCCCCCGCCGAAACGTCGGCGGCTCCCTCCGCGGGCGCCTCGCCGGACACCGCGGCCTGGGCCGCGTACTACGACTGCCTCGGCGCCCAGGGCCTCAAGCTCCAGGACAAGCACGGCGAGAAGCACGTCGACAAGGACGCCAACACGAACGAGGCCATCGCCGCGGCGGAGAAGCAGTGCGCCGCGAAGATGCCCGGGCCCGCGAAGCCCGACTCCGCGAGCCTGGAAGCGGCGAAGAAGGTGTCCGCCTGCGTGCGCGAGAAGGGCGTCACGGACTACCCGGACCCCGATCCGGCGACCGGTGACGTCCCGCTCAGCGGTGACCTCGCCACCCGGATGAAGAGCGATCCGAAGGTGATCGCCGCGCTGAAGGCGTGCAGCCCCACCGCCGTGGGTTCCGGCGGGACGGTCGTCGGTGGCTGACGACACTCCGCCCGCTACGGCGAAGGCTCCCGAGACCCCGGGGACACCCGGGGCCTCGGGGGCCCCCGGCACCTCCGGCACCCCCGGCGGCGACGCCGGGGGTGCCCGGATGTCCCGGCGCCGCGTCTGGGTCGTCGCCCTCGTCGCGGGGGCGGTCGTCCTGACCGGCGCCGGAGTGGCGGCGACCGCGCTGATCCGGTCGCCCGCACAGGTCGCGGCGGACGCCGAACCGCCGCCGCAGGACGTGCTCATCGCGCGGGTCGAGAACCGGGTCCTCGCGGAGACCGTCGTACTGCGCGGCTCGGTCGTGGCGGGCCAGTCCGTCCAGGTCGCCCCCGTCGCCGCCGGCGGCGAGGGCGGTGCCGCTCCCGTGGTCACCAAGGTGTCGGTCAAGAGCGGGGAGGCGGTGCGCGCGGGCAAGGTCCTCATGGAGGTCTCCGGCCGTCCCGTCTTCGTCCTGCCCGGCAGCCTGCCGGTGTACCGGGACCTCAAGCCCGGTGCCAGCGGCGACGACGTGCGCCAGCTCCAGGACGCGCTCGCCGGCCTCGGCCACGGCCGGGGCGGCGACGCCGCCGGCACCTTCGGCCCCGGTACGAAGAGCGCGGTCAGGGCGTACTACTCCGCCATCGGCTACGACCCCAGGCCCGCCGTCGACGACGACGGCGCGGCCGTGACCGGCGCCCAGGCGTCCGTCACCGGCGCCGAACGAGCGGTCGTCGACGCCCGCGACGCGCTCGCGGCCAACACGGACGAGACCCAGGACAAGCCGCTGAAGAAGGCCCGCGACCGGGCCATCGAGGACCTCGGCACCGCGCGCCTGGCGCTCGCGAAGGCGGAGGCTGCCGCCGGACCGATGGTCCCGGCGGCCGAGGTCGTCTTCGTCCGGGCCTTCCCGGCCCGGGTCGCCGGGGTGTCGGCCCGGCCGGGCTCGCAGGTCTCCGGCACGGCGATGACGCTCTCCTCCGGCAAGCTGATGGCCCAGGGCTATCTCCAGGACTACCAGAAGGGCATGGTCCGTTCCGGGCAGAAGGTGCGGATCGTCGACGAGTCGACGGGGCGGGAGACGGCCGGCCGGGTGGTGTCGGTCGCGAACGACCCCACCCGGCAGGACCAGCAGTCCGCCCCGCAGGACTCGGGATCCGGGGGCAACGGCACGGGCGGCGGGGGAGGGGACAGCGCCCAGGGCAACGGCGCCACCGGCTATCTCTTCACCGTCGACCCCTCCCGCGAACTCCCCTCCGGCCTCGCCGGGCAGGAGGTGCGCCTTACCATCGAGGCCGCCTCCACCGACGGCAAGGCACTGGTCGTCCCGATCACGGCGGTCTCCGCCGGAGTCGACGGCAAGACGGTCGTCACCACGGTCGACGGCACCGGCCGGCAGACCCGGATCGAGGTGCGCACCGGCACCACCGGCGACGGCTACGTCGAGGTCGTCCCGCGCACCGGGGGCGTCCTCAAGGAGGGCGACAAGGTGGTCACCGGGGTGAACCCGGGCGCTGCGGGGGCCGGTTCGGCGGGTTCGGCGGGTTCGTCGGGGGCAGCGGGATCGGCCGGAGCGGCGGGGAACTCCAAGGGGTCGTCGTGAGCGGGGCCGCCGGCGACCGGGACGTCCCCGTCATCGAGTTCCGAGGGGTGAGCCTGACCTACCCGGGCCCGCCGCCCGTCGCCGCCTTGCGGCCGTGCGAACTGACCGTACGGAAAGGCGAGTTCATCACCGTCGTCGGTCCGTCCGGCTCGGGCAAGTCGACCTTCCTGAATGTCGCGGGACTGCTCGACATGCCCACCGGCGGTACGTATCTCCTGGACGGCATCGACACGGCGGCGCTGCGCGACGGCGAGCGGACGGCCCTGCGCGGGCGACGGATCGGCTTCGTCTTCCAGTCCTTCCACCTCCTGCCGCACCGCAGCGCCACCGAGAACGTGATGCTCTCGATGGTGTACTCGGCGGTGCCGCGCGCCGAACGCCGGGTCCGGGCCCGTACCGCTCTCGAACGGGTGGGCCTCGCCCACCGGGCCGAAGCGCAGCCCGGCCGGCTGTCCGGCGGCGAACGCCAGCGGGTGGCCATCGCCCGCGCCCTGGCCGGCCGGCCCTCGCTGCTGCTGTGCGACGAGCCGACCGGCAACCTCGATTCGGACAACGCCGGTTCGGTCCTCGACCTGCTCGGCGAACTGCACGCCTCCGGCATGACGATCGTGGTGATCACCCACGACTCGGAGGTGGCGGAGCGCGGCGAGCGCACGGTGACGATCCGCGACGGCATGCTGAGCGAGTCGGGGGGAGCGGGCGGGTCGGGCGGGTCGGGGCCGGGTGAACACGGCTTGTCCGGTGCGCAGTTGGGTGAGACGGCGGCGAGGGAGGTACGGGAATGAGACGAACCCGCAAGGAAGAACGCCCCCTTCTGGACGACCTCTTGGGTCAGGACGACGGCCGACCCGACGAAGGCCCCCGCGAGGAAGACGACACCCCCGAGGAAGACGACACCCCCGAGGACGTCGGCCCCCGTAAGAAGGCCGGCCCCCGCTGGAAGGCCGGCCGCCGGCGGCACCGGATCGTCGAGCCCTCGCGGCTGACCACCCGCGACGTCCTCGCCGAGGCCGTCGCCGGAATGCTCCAGCGGCCCGGCCGCTCGGTGCTCACCGCGCTCGGCACCGTCCTCGGCGTCGGGACGTTCGTGGCGATCCTCGGGCTGACCGCGACCACGTCCTCGCAGATCGACGCGCGGTTCAACCTGCTGACGGCCACCGAGGTGAGCGTCGAGGACGTCGCCCAGGACCAGAACGAGTTCGCCGGACCCGCCTTCCCGGCGGACGCGGACGCCCGGATCGGGCGGCTCGGCGGGGTCGAGGCCGCCGGGGTCTACTGGACCGTCCGGCTGGATCCCGGCACGGCCGTCCGTTCGGCGCCGGTCGGCGACAGCCAGGGCGGCGAGCAGATCGATGTCGTCGCCGCGTCCCCCGGGGTGCTGCGGGCGGCGTCGCCGACCCTCTCCCAGGGGCGTCTGTACGACGAGTTCACGTCCCGGACCGGGCAGCCGGTCGCGGTGCTCGGCAAGTCGGTCGCGGCCCGGCTCGGCATCACGACCCTGGAGACCCGGCCGGCGGTGTTCATCGGCGACGAGCCCTTCACGGTCGCCGGGATCATCGACGACGTGAAGCGCCGGGCCGACGTCCTGATGTCGGTGACCGTGCCGAGGACCACCGCCGAGAAGCTGTGGGGCACGCCGGACCCGGGCGAGGCGAAGATGCTGATCACGACGGCGACGGGCGCCGCGACCCAGATCGCCCACGAGGCGCCGGTCGCGCTGCGCCCGGACCACCCGGAGTATCTGAAGGCCATCCCGCCGCCGGATCCGAAGACGCTGCGCGCGGGTGTGACCGGGGACCTCGACCAGCTGTTCCTGCTGCTCGCGGCGATCTGTCTGGTGATCGGCGCGGTCGGCATCGCCAACACCACGCTCGTCGCGGTCCTCGAACGGACCGGGGAGATCGGCCTGAGACGCGCCCTCGGCGCCCGAGGCCGGCACATCACCGTCCAGTTCCTCACGGAATCGGGGGCGCTGGGCGCGGTGGGCGGTCTCGTCGGCACGGCGCTCGGGGTGTCGACGGTGATCGTGGTGGCGCTCGTACGGGACTGGACCCCGGTCATGCACACCGGGATGGTGGCCGCGGCCCCGGTCGTCGGCCTCGTCACGGGGGTCGTCGCAGGTCTGTACCCGGCCTGGCGGGCCTCGCGCATCGAACCGGCGGAGGCGCTGCGCCGCTGAGCCCCCACCGTCACCCCGGCATCCCTCGCCCCGGCCGCCCTCGGATACGCGGGTGCCCCGCCACCTCCACGAGGCGGCGGGGCACCCGCGTGCCCGAAGGCCGCGAGGATCAGCGGGCCTTGTAGTAGTACGCGGAGGAGATCGCGTTTTTGAAGGTCGACGATGTGTTGCCGCTGTAGCCAGCCGGAATGCCGCCCTCGATGCCGCCCGCGTCGGCGCCGGTGTAGACCCACCAGGTGGCGCTGTCCCGGTTCCAGAGCGACGTGATGTTGCCCTGCACCGGCTTGCCCTTGCAGGTTCCGGCGACGAATTGGTCGTCTCCGAAGTTGCTGTCCGAGGTGTACAGGTCGAAGACGGAATCAGAGGAACAGAAGAACCCCATCTCGCCGCTCTCCAACACCCCGTTCTTCCCGGTGGCGGCGGAGGCGGAGCCGGCGGTGACGAGCGCGCCCGCGCCGAGTGCGGCGAGGGCGACGACGGTGCCGGCGATACGGCGGAGTGCGATGTGCTGCATGGCGTGGCCTTCCGGTAGCTGGTGCCGATGTGTCCGCTGCGGCCCGGAGCGGGCCGGGTCTCATACGAACACCGCCGATGCCGGTGTGCCTACTGGCCGCGGGGACAGTTCACCGCGGGGAGGGACCGTGGCAGCTCCCGGCACGCCGAAGGGCCGCCGCTCCCCTCAAGGAGCGACGGCCCTTCGCCGTACGAACGTATGCGTGCGTGCGTCCGCGCGAGCAGCGCCGGATCAGCGGATCCGGACCGCGCCCGAGCTCCGCTGGATCAGAAGATCCGGACCGCGCCCGACGGCGGGTCGTAGCTCAGCGGGCGCTCGACGACGCCGGTCGAGGAGTTCTGCGCGCCGACGAAGTTGCCGCCGCCGACGTAGATGGCGACGTGGTACGAGCTGCTGCGGCCGCCCCAGTAGAGGATGTCGCCCGGCTGAAGGTTGCTCAGGGAGACCTCGGTGCCCCGCATCGACTGCGAGCTGGAGACGCGCGGCAGGTCGATGCCGGCCTGGCGGTAGGCGGCCTGGACGAGGCCGGAGCAGTCCCAGGAGTTGGGGCCGGTGCCGCCGGAGACGTAGGCGTCGCCGATCTGCGCGCGGGCGAAGGCCACGATCGCGGCGGCGGAACCGGTGGCGACCTGCGAGCTGCTGGAGCTGGAGCCGGCCGAAGTCCCGTTGGAGGTCGGGGTGGAGGAGACCGTCGAGCCCGCGGAGTACGAGGCCGTCTGCGCGAGCGCGGTGCGCTGGGCGTCGCGGGAGGCGCGGGCCTCGGCGTCGGCGCGGGCCTTGGCCTCCTTCTCCGCGCGGGCCTTCTCGGCGCGCTCCGCCTCGGCCTTGCGCTCGGCCTCGGCCTTGGCCTTCTTGGCGTCCTTCGCGGCCTTCTGGAGGGCCGCGTCCTCCCGCGCCGCGAGGTCCTGGTGCAGGGCCTCCTGCTGGCTCGCCTCGACGGAGGCGGAGACCGCGCTGGCGATGTCGACGTCGATGGAGGCCAGGGTGGGCATCTCCAGGGTCGTCTCGGTCACCGTTTCGGCGGACGCCGGGGTGGCGGCGCCGGCCACCGCGATGGTGCTGAGCACGCCACCGGCGACTCCGGCGCGCAGCGAGAGCTTCGAAGCGCTGCGGCGGGGCTTCCGGTGGCTGGGTATGTGAGCGGTGGTGTGGGACATGGGAACAACCGCTATCAGGGCATCAGGGTTCCCTTCAAGAAACGTGGTCTGCGCCACAGTTGCCCTTGGAGGGGCTGAATCCGCTTCTTCCGGCGTCTTATTGACGGCGTAACGGGCAAAACGGGCACGGCCTCAGAGGCTCTTGATCACGCACTTTCAATGAAAAGTCCGAATTGCCCGCCACTTACCATCTCTTCACTTCGATGGCCAAGCCCCGTTCTTGAGGCCCCGACAGGCGTGTGACGCAGGTCACGATCTTGGTCGCCCCGGAGCCTTCGCGTCCACCTCGGTCCGGCGAGCCCCCCGACCGGGCGATGGCCGGTTCTTTATCATCCGGGCCCGTCTCGTCGCCAATTTGCGTGCACTCCCCACCTCTTGATAGAGCGACACCCCTTCCGACCAGCGAATTCGAGCGTGAATCTCACCTCTAGTGATCACTTGCGCGCTGGACGCGACAAGATCACCACTCATATGGCTTCATGATCGTTCGTCAGGTGGTGAAGATCACAAAGCTGTTGGCGTACCCCGTGTCGCAGATCACAGAAGGTCAGGCTTAAGATACGCGGACGTCGGGCTTGTGAACTGCCTCACATGGTGGCGATCTTCCGCGAGGCTCCCCGAAGCTCCGCGACCCGGCAGTGCGGTCCAACGGTCAAGGACGACTGGAAGGAGCGAGGAGCGTGAATGCGTACGCGCCCATCCTCGTGCTCGGTGCCCTGGGAGCGGGGTTTGCGATCTTCTCCGTGGTCATGGCCACGCTTATCGGGCCAAAGCGGTACAACAGGGCGAAACTTGAGGCGTACGAGTGCGGCATCGAGCCCACTCCTACGCCGGCCGGAGGCGGTCGCTTTCCGATCAAGTACTACCTGACGGCGATGCTCTTCATCGTCTTCGACATCGAGATCGTCTTCCTCTACCCCTGGGCGGTCACCTTCGACGCCCTGGGGATTTTCGGGCTCGTGGAGATGCTGCTCTTCGTGCTCACCGTCTTCGTCGCCTACGCGTACGTGTGGCGGCGCGGCGGCCTGGAATGGGACTGAGGGGCTTTAGGAGCACTCATGGGACTCGAAGAGAAGCTGCCGAGCGGGTTTCTGCTGACCACCGTCGAACAGGCCTCGGGCTGGGTACGGAAGTCCTCCGTCTTCCCCGCCACCTTCGGCCTGGCGTGCTGCGCCATCGAGATGATGACGACCGGCGCGGGCCGTTACGACCTGGCCCGGTTCGGCATGGAGGTGTTCCGCGGTTCCCCGCGTCAGGCGGACCTGATGATCGTGGCCGGCCGGGTCAGCCAGAAGATGGCGCCCGTGCTGCGGCAGGTGTACGACCAGATGCCGAACCCCAAGTGGGTCATCTCCATGGGCGTGTGCGCGTCCTCGGGCGGCATGTTCAACAACTACGCGGTGGTGCAGGGCGTCGACCACGTCGTCCCGGTCGACATCTATCTGCCGGGCTGCCCGCCGCGCCCGGAGATGCTGATGGACGCGATTCTCAAGCTGCACCAGAAGATCCAGACCTCCAAGCTCGGCGTGAACGCGCGGGAGGCGGCCCGTGAGGCGGAGGAAGCGGCGCTGAAGGCGCTGCCGACGATCGAGATGAAGGGCCTTCTCCGTTGAGTGACGAGACTCCGAATCCGGAGAAGGATCTGAGCAGTCAGAACCTTCCCGGTCAGCGTGGCGACCACGGCGAGGAGGTCCGCGTCCAGCGCGGGATGTTCGGCGCCAACAATGGTGGCGACACCTCCGGTTACGGAGGGCTCGTCCGTCCCGTACGACTGCCGGGGCCGGCCTCCCGCCCGTACGGCGGCTGGTTCGACGAGCTCGCCGACGAACTGGAGGGCGCCCTGGAGGAACAGGGCCTGGTCCCCGAGAACGCCATCGACAAGACGGTGATCGACCGGGGCGAGCTGACCCTCCACATCGAGCGCGAGCACCTGGTCCGCGTCGCCCGCACCCTGCGCGACGACCCGGCGCTCCGGTTCGAACTGTGCATGGGCGTCTCCGGCGTCCACTATCCCGGCGACAAGGGCCGCGAGCTGCACGCCGTCTACCACCTGCGGTCGCTCACCCACGGCCGGACGATCCGGCTGGAGGTCTCGGCGCCCGGCGCCGACCCGAGGATCCCGTCGATCGTGTCGGTCTATCCGACCAACGACTGGCACGAGCGCGAGACGTACGACTTCTTCGGCATCGTCTTCGACGGCCATCCCGCCCTCACCCGGATCATGATGCCGGACGACTGGCAGGGCCACCCGCAGCGCAAGGACTACCCGCTCGGCGGCATCGCCGTCGAGTACAAGGGCGCCCAGATCCCGGCTCCGGACCAGCGGAGGTCGTACTCGTGACCACCAGCCACAGCACCCCCGGCACCACCCCCGATGCCGATCCCGACGCCACCCCCGACGCCTCGTCCGCGCGCGAGACGACGGAGGGCACGGTCTACACCGTCACCGGCGGCGACTGGGACGAGGTCGTCCGCTCCGCGGCGAAGGCCGACGACGAGCGCATCGTCGTCAACATGGGTCCGCAGCACCCGTCCACCCACGGTGTGCTCCGGCTCATCCTGGAGATCGACGGCGAGACCGTCACCGAGGCCCGCTGCGGCATCGGCTATCTCCACACCGGCATCGAGAAGAACCTCGAATACCGGACCTGGACGCAGGGCACCACCTTCGTCACGCGCATGGACTACCTCACCTCGTTCTACAACGAGACGGCGTACTGCCTCGGCGTGGAGAAGCTGCTCGGCATCACCGACCAGGTCCCGGACCGCGCCAGCGTCATCCGCGTCCTGCTGATGGAACTGAACCGGCTCTCCTCGCACCTGGTGTGCATCGCCACCGGCGGCATGGAGCTGGGCGCCACCACGATCATGATCTACGGCTTCCGGGACCGCGAGCTGATCCTGGACCTGTACGAGCTGATCACCGGCCTGCGCATGAACCACGCGTTCATCCGGCCCGGCGGCCTCGCCCAGGATCTGCCGCCCGGCGCCGTCGACGCCGTCCGCGAGTGCGTGAAGACCCTGAAGAAGAACCTGCCGGAGTACGACAAGCTCGCCACCGGCAACCCCATCTTCAAGGCCCGCATGCAGGACGTCGGCTATCTCGACCTCACCGGCTGCATGGCGCTCGGCGCCACCGGACCGATCCTGCGCTCGGCGGGCCTCCCGCACGACCTGCGCAAGACCGACCCGTACTGCGGCTACGAGAACTACGAGTTCGACGTCCCGACCACCGACACCTGCGACGCGTACGGCCGTTTCCTCATCCGCCTGGAGGAGATGCGCCAGTCGCTGCGGATCGTCGAGCAGTGTCTGGACCGGCTGGAGCCCGGCCCGGTCATGGTCGGCGACAAGAAGATCGCCTGGCCCGCGCAGCTCGCCCTCGGCCCCGACGGTCTCGGCAACTCCCTCGACCACATCAAGAAGATCATGGGCACCTCCATGGAGGCCCTGATCCACCACTTCAAGCTGGTCACCGAGGGCTTCCGGGTCCCGGCCGGGCAGGCGTACGCGGCGGTCGAGTCGCCCAAGGGCGAACTCGGCGTGCATGTCGTCTCCGACGGCGGCACCCGTCCCTACCGGGTCCACTTCCGCGACCCGTCCTTCACCAACCTCCAGGCCATGGCCGCGATGTGCGAAGGCGGCCAGGTCGCCGACGTCATCGTCGCCGTCGCGTCCATCGACCCCGTGATGGGAGGCGTCGACCGATGACAGACGGGACCCCCGCCCGCCCCGCGGCCGGCCAGCCCGGTCCGATCCCCGGCCAGACCAGTCTCGGCATGCCCCAGCTGCCCGCGCCCGACTACCCGGCCGAGGTCCGCGCCCGGCTGGAGGCGGACGGCAAGGAGATCATCGCCCGCTACCCGGACTCCCGTTCCGCGCTCCTGCCGCTGCTGCACCTGGTGCAGGCGGAGGAGGGCTACGTGACCCGTACGGGCATGCGGTTCTGCGCCGAACTGCTCGGCCTGACCACGGCCGAGGTCACCGCCGTCGCGACCTTCTACACGATGTACCGGCGCAAGCCGTCCGGCGACTACCAGGTCGGCGTCTGCACCAACACCCTGTGCGCGGTGATGGGCGGCGACGCGATCTTCGAGACGCTGAAGGAACATCTCGACGTCGAGAACGACGAGACGACCGAGGACGGCAAGGTCACCCTCGAACACATCGAGTGCAACGCGGCCTGCGACTTCGCGCCCGTGGTGATGGTCAACTGGGAGTTCTTCGACAACCAGACGCCCGAGTCGGCCACCGCGCTCGTCGACGACCTGCGCGCCGGCCGCCCCGTCTCGCCCACCCGCGGCGCGCGGCTGTGCACTTTCAAGGACACCGCTCGGATACTGGCCGGCTTCCCCGACGAGCGCCCCGGCGCCGTCGCGGAGAGCGGCGGCGCGGGCCCGGCCTCGCTGGTCGGACTGCGGCTCGCCAAGGGCGAGACCCCGCAGCAGGCCACGCGGCAGGCCGCCCGCCAGGCCACGCGCCAAGACAAGCAGCGGGCCCAGCAGCAGGAACAGCAGCAGTCGCAGGCCCGGGTCGTGGGCCCGCGCGGCGAGGCAGCCAGTGAGGAGGGGGAGTGATGACCTTGGCGGCCGAGATCAACAACAGCAGCCCCGAGAAACTGCTCTCACCCGTCCTGTCGGCCTTCTGGGACCAGCCCGATTCCTGGACCCTGGAGACCTACCGGCGGCACGAGGGCTACGAGGGTCTGCGCAAGGCCCTCGCGATGTCGCCCGACGACCTCATCGCGTACGTCAAGGCGTCCGGTCTGCGCGGACGCGGCGGCGCCGGCTTCCCCACCGGCATGAAGTGGCAGTTCATCCCGCAGGGAGATGGAAAGCCGCACTATCTGGTCGTCAACGCGGACGAGTCGGAGCCCGGCACCTGCAAGGACATCCCCCTTCTCTTCGCCAACCCGCACTCCCTCATCGAGGGCATCGTGATCGCCTGTTACGCGATCCGGTCCAGCCACGCCTTCATCTATCTGCGTGGCGAGGTCGTGCCCGTGCTGCGCCGGCTGCACGAGGCCGTGCGGGAGGCGTACGCGGCGGGTTACCTCGGCCGGGACATCCTGGGCAGCGGTCTCGACCTCGACCTCACCGTGCACGCCGGCGCCGGCGCGTACATCTGCGGCGAGGAGACCGCCCTGCTCGACTCGCTGGAAGGACGGCGCGGCCAGCCCCGGCTGCGACCCCCCTTCCCCGCGGTCGCCGGTCTGTACGCGTGCCCCACTGTGGTGAACAACGTCGAGTCCATCGCCTCTGTTCCCGCGATCCTGAACCGGGGCAAGGACTGGTTCACGTCGATGGGCACCGAGAAGTCCCCGGGCTTCACGCTCTACTCGCTCAGCGGCCATGTCGCCTCGCCCGGCCAGTACGAGGCCCCGCTCGGCATCACCCTGCGCCAACTGCTCGACATGAGCGGCGGGATGCGGCCCGGCCACCGGCTGAAGTTCTGGACCCCGGGCGGCTCGTCCACCCCGATGTTCACCGACGAGCACCTCGACGTCCCGCTCGACTACGAGGGCGTCGGCGCCGCCGGCTCCATGCTCGGCACCAAGGCGCTCCAGTGCTTCGACGAGACCACCTGTGTGGTGCGCGCCGTCACCCGCTGGACCGAGTTCTACGCGCACGAGTCCTGCGGCAAGTGCACGCCCTGCCGGGAAGGCACCTACTGGCTCGTCCAGTTGATGCGCGATATCGAGGCCGGCAAGGGCGTGATGTCGGATCTCGACAAGCTGAACGACATCGCCGACAACATCAACGGCAAGTCCTTCTGCGCCCTCGGCGACGGCGCCGCCTCGCCGATCTTCTCGTCCCTGAAGTACTTCCGCGACGAGTACGAGCAGCACATCAGGGGCAAGGGCTGCCCCTTCGACCCCGCCAAGTCGACCGCCTGGGCCGACAGGAACCGGGAGGTGAACGCATGACCGTCAGCACGTCCGCCGCCTCCGGGAGCGGCGCCGAGGCAGTGCCCGAGGACCATGTCACGCTGACCATCGACGGCGCCGGGATCTCCGTCCCCAAGGGGACCCTGGTGATCCGCGCCGCCGAGCAGCTCGGCATCGAGATCCCCCGGTTCTGCGACCACCCGCTGCTCGATCCGGCCGGCGCCTGCCGCCAGTGCATCGTCGAGGTCGAGGGCCAGCGCAAGCCGATGGCCTCGTGCACCATCACCTGCACCGACGGCATGGTGGTGCGCACCCAGCTGACGTCGAAGGTCGCCGAGAAGGCCCAGCACGGGGTGATGGAGCTGCTGCTCATCAACCACCCGCTGGACTGCCCGGTCTGCGACAAGGGCGGCGAGTGCCCGCTGCAGAACCAGGCGATGTCGCACGGTCAGGCCGAGTCCCGCTTCGAGGGCCGCAAGCGGACGTACGAGAAGCCGGTCGCGATCTCCAGCCAGGTGCTGCTCGACCGCGAGCGCTGTGTGCTGTGCGCGCGCTGCACCCGCTTCTCGAACCAGGTCGCGGGCGACCCGATGATCGAGCTGATCGAGCGCGGTGCGCTCCAGCAGGTCGGCACCGGCGAGGGCGACCCGTTCGAGTCGTACTTCTCCGGCAACACGATCCAGATCTGCCCGGTCGGCGCGCTCACCTCCGCCGCGTACCGCTTCCGCTCCCGCCCCTTCGACCTGGTGTCGTCGCCGAGCGTGTGCGAGCACTGCGCGGGCGGCTGCGCGACCCGTACCGACCACCGGCGCGGCAAGGTCATGCGGCGGCTCGCCGCCGAGGACCCCGAGGTCAACGAGGAGTGGATCTGCGACAAGGGGCGGTTCGGTTTCCGGTACGGGCAGCAGCGCGACCGGCTGACGACGCCCCTGGTCCGTAACAAGGACGGCGTGCTCGAACCCGTGTCCTGGCCGGAGGCCCTGGAGGCGGCGGCCCGCGGTCTGGTGCGCGGGCGTTCGGGTGTCCTGACCGGCGGCCGGCTGACCGTCGAGGACGCGTACGCCTACGCCAAGTTCGCGCGGGTCGCCCTCGACACCAACGACGTCGACTTCCGGGCCCGGGTCCACTCCGGCGAGGAGGCCGACTTCCTGGCCGCCACTGTCGCCGGACGGGGCCGGGACCTGGACGGCAGCGGCGTCACGTACAGCTCGCTCGAAGCCGCCCCGGCGGTGCTCCTGGTCGGCCTGGAGGCCGAGGAGGAGGCGCCCGGCGTCTTCCTGCGGCTGCGCAAGGCATGGCGGAAGAAGGGGCAGAGGACCTACTCCATCGCGGCATATGCCACTCGTGGTCTGGAGAAGGCGGGCGGCACCCTGCTCGCCGCCGCGCCCGGCACCGAGACCGAGTGGCTGGACGCCCTCACCTCCCGTGTCGGCCTCTCGCAGAGCGGTTTCGCCGCCGCCGAGGCGCTGCGGGAGAAGGGCGCCGTGATCGCGGTCGGCGAGCGGCTCGCCGCCGTCCCCGGCGCGCTCACCGCCGCCGTCCGGGCCGCCACCGCCACCGGCGCGTCCCTGGTGTGGATCCCGCGCAGGGCGGGCGAGCGCGGCGCCGTCGAGGCGGG
This sequence comes from Streptomyces sp. NPDC046203, assembly GCF_040646255.1. NCBI lineage: Bacteria > Bacillati > Actinomycetota > Actinomycetes > Kitasatosporales > Streptomycetaceae > Streptomyces > Streptomyces sp. NPDC046203. The sequence continues at coordinate 197,598 of NZ_JBEYZX010000006.1, forward strand.
CGCCCTGCCGACGCTGCTGCCCGGCGGCCGGCCCGCGACCGACCCCCGCGCGCGTGAGGAAGTCGCCGCCGCCTGGGGCGTACGCGAACTGCCCACCGGCTTCGGCCGCGACACCGGCCACATCGTGGAGGGCGCCGCGAGCGGCGAACTCGCCGCGCTGCTCGTCGCCGGTGTCGACGTGGACGACCTGCCGGACCCGCTACGCGCGCGTGAGGCGCTGGAAGCGACCTTCGTCGTCTCCCTGGAGCTGCGCCCGGGCGCGGTCACCGAGCGGGCCGACGTGGTGCTGCCGGTCGCGGCGGTCGCGGAGAAGGCCGGCACGTTCCTCGACTGGGAGGGCCGGGCCCGGCCGTTCGAGGCCGCGCTGAAGCCGGAGCAGATGACCCGCGCGCTCGCGCCGACCGACGCGCGCGTGCTGCACATGCTCGCCGACGCGCTCGACGTCCATCTCGCCCTGCCCGACCTGGTGTCGATCCGGCGCGAGCTGGACCGGCTGGGCGGCTGGAGCGGCGAGCGGGCCTCCGGCCCCTCGGAGCCGGGCCGGTCCGCGGCCCGTCCGGGCGAGGGCGAGGCGGTGCTCGCCGGCCATCGGCTGCTGCTCGACCTCGGCCGGCTCCAGGAGGGCGACGAGGCCCTGGCCGGCACCCGGCACGCCGCCGTCGCCCGGCTGTCCGCCGCGACCGCCGAGGCCACCGGCGTCAAGGACGGCGACGTCCTCGCCGTCACCGGCCCCGCCGGGTCCACCGAACTGCCGCTGGCCGTCACCGAGATGCCCGACCGGGTGGTCTGGCTCCCGCTGAACTCGGGCGGCCGCGGCGTCCTCGCCGACACCGGCGCCCGCCCCGGCGACCTGGTCCGGATCGGCCCGGCCGCCCCGGCCGCCACCCCGACGGAGGTGCAGGTGTGAACACGCCGCTCGCCGCCGAAGACCTCTCCCTGTTCGGCACGGACCCCTGGTGGCTCGTCGTCGTCAAGGCCGTCTTCTGCTTCGCGTTCCTGATGGTGACCGTGCTCTTCTCCATCGTGTGGGAGCGCAAGGTCGTGGCCTGGATGCAGCTGCGCGTCGGCCCCAACCGGCACGGCCCCTGGGGCCTCCTCCAGTCCCTCGCGGACGGCATCAAACTGATGCTGAAGGAGGACGTGATCGTCAAACGGGCGGACAAGGTCGTCTACGTCCTCGCCCCGATCGTCGCCGCCATCCCCGCGTTCATGGCCATCGCCGTGATCCCGTTCGGCCCGGCCGGCAACGAGGTGTCGATCTTCGGCCAGCGCACCACGATGCAGCTGACCGACCTGCCGATCGCGATGCTGTACGTCCTCGCGGTCGCGTCCGTCGGCATCTACGGCATCGTCCTCGCGGGCTGGTCCTCCGGCTCGACGTACCCGCTGCTCGGCGGACTGCGCTCGGCCGCGCAGATGATCTCGTACGAGATCGCGATGGGCGCCGCGTTCGCCTCCGTCTTCCTCTACTCCGGGTCGATGTCGACCTCGAAGATCGTGGAGGCGCAGGCCGACCGCTGGTACATCGTGCTGCTGCCGGTCTCGTTCATCATCTACATCGTCACGATGGTCGGCGAGACCAACCGCGCCCCCTTCGACATGCCGGAGTCCGAGGGTGACCTGGTCGGCGGCTTCAACACCGAGTACTCGTCCATCAAGTTCGCGATGTTCATGCTCGCCGAGTACGTCAACATGGTGACCGTCTCGGCCGTCGCGACCACCCTCTTCCTGGGCGGCTGGCGGGCCCCGTGGCCGATCTCGGGCTTCTGGGAGGGCGCCAACCACGGCTGGTGGCCGATGCTGTGGTTCGTCCTCAAGGTGCAGCTGCTGCTGTTCTTCTTCATCTGGCTGCGCGGCACCCTGCCCCGCGTCCGCTACGACCAGCTGATGAAGCTCGGCTGGAAGATCCTCATCCCGGTCTCCGTGGTGTGGCTGATGATGGTCGCCACCGTCCGGGCGCTCGGCAACGAGGGCTACGACTTCCGGACCATCGTGCTGTCCGTCGCCGGAGCCGTCCTCGGAGTGCTCCTGCTCTCCTTCGTCGTGGACGTCTTCCGCGACAAGAAGGCCAAGGCGGACGCCGGGGCCGACCGCGAGACGCCCTTCGACCCGATGGCGGGCGGATTCCCCGTACCGCCCAAGCCCGGACAGTCCCTGCCGCCCGTACCGAGGCGCCGGTCCCGCCAGGAGCGGGAGCTGATTGTCAGTGGTGGCCCCGATACTGCTACTGCGAGTGAGGGAAAGGAGACGGACGGTGTCTGACTTCCAGAATCCGGTGGCCGGTTTCGGCGTGACCTTCAAGGCCATGTTCAAGAAGCGGCTGACCGAGCAGTACCCGGAGCAGCAGAAGACCACGGCGCCCCGCTTCCACGGCCGGCACCAGCTCAACCGTCACCCCGACGGTCTGGAGAAGTGCGTCGGCTGCGAGTTGTGCGCGTGGGCCTGTCCGGCCGACGCCATCTACGTGGAGGGCGCGGACAACACCGACGAGGAGCGCTACTCCCCGGGCGAGCGGTACGGGCGGGTCTACCAGATCAACTACGCCCGCTGCATCCTGTGCGGCCTGTGCATCGAGGCGTGCCCCACGCGCGCGCTGACGATGACCAACGAGTTCGAACTGGCCGACTCCTCCCGCGAGAACCTGATCTACACCAAGGAGCAGCTGCTCGCGGGGCTCGACGACGTCATGGTCGACACCCCCCACGCCATCTACCCGGGCATGGACGAGCAGGACTACTACCGGGGCCTGGTGACGGAGGCCGCGCCCGGCACCGTCCGCCAGGTCGCCGTCTCCAAGGGCGAGACGGGCGAGCAGGGCGAGATGCGTGAGAAGGGCGAGAAGGGCGAGAAGGGCGAGAAGGGCGAGAAGGGCGAGCACGAGGAGGTGGACGCGTGAGCGCGCACCTCGATCTCGCGGCCGCTCCGCTGGCCGCCGCTTACACGACCTCCACGGGCGAGGCGTTCCAGTTCTGGGTCCTCGGAGTCGTCGCCGTCCTCGGCGCCCTCGGCACGATCCTGCTGCGCAAGGCCGTCCACTCGGCGCTCTGCCTCGCCGGCACCATGATCGTCCTGGCGGTCTTCTACCTGGCCAACGGCGCGTACTTCCTCGGCATCGTCCAGATCGTCGTCTACACCGGCGCGATCATGATGCTGTTCCTCTTCGTCGTCATGCTGGTCGGCGTCACCGCCGCCGACTCGGTGAAGGAGACCATCAAGGGGCAGCGCTGGTGGGCCGCCCTGTGCGGGCTCGGCTTCGGGATCCTGTTGATCGCGGGTATCGCGCACGCCTCCCTGAAGGACTTCACCGGCCTCGGCGCGGCGAACGCGGCCTACGGCGGGAACGTCGAGGGCCTGGCCGCCCTCGTCTTCACCAAGTACGTCTTCGCCTTCGAGATCACCGGCGCGCTGCTCATCACCTCGGCGGTCGGCGCGATGGTCCTCACCCACCGCGAGCGCACCGAACGCGCCCGCACCCAGCGCGAGTTGTCCGAGCAGCGGGTCCGCGAGGGCGCGCACCTGCCGCCGCTGCCCGCGCCCGGTGTCTACGCCCGGCACAACGCGGTGGACATCGCCGGTCTGCTGCCCGACGGCACCCCGGCCGAACTGACCGTGATCTCGACCCTGCGCAAGCGGGGCCAGATCCGGGACGTGTCCCGCGAGGCGATGGCCGACCTGAAGGCGCTGGAACAGCGCTCGGCGGAGCGGCTCGGCCGAGGCGGTCGGGATGACCTCGGTGGCCGCGGCGACCTCGGCGGCCGGGACGGCGCCGAGGGCCGGGACCTGGTCCGGGACGAAGAGGAGGCCACCCGGTGAACCCCGTCAACTACCTGTATCTCTCCGCCCTGCTGTTCACCATCGGCGGTGTCGGGGTGCTCATCCGGCGCAACGCGATCGTGCTCTTCATGTGCGTGGAGCTGATGCTCAACGCCTGCAACCTCGCGTTCGTCACCTTCTCCCGTCTGCACGGCAATCTCGACGGTCAGGTCATCGCGTTCTTCACGATGGTCGTCGCCGCCGCGGAGGTCGTCGTCGGACTCGCCATCATCGTGTCCGTCTTCCGTGCCCGTCACTCGGCCTCGGTCGACGACGCCAGCCTGATGAAGCTGTGAGGGGCTGACCGTGGACAACCTGATTGCGCTGCTCGTCGCGGCGCCCCTGCTCGGAGCGGCCGTCCTGCTGTGCGGCGGCCGCCGGCTCGACAAGATCGGGCATCTGCTCGGTACGGCGCTGGCCGGCGTCTCGTTCGTCATCGGCGTCGTCCTGTTCGCCGACATGCTCTCCAAGAGCGCCGACGACCGGGCCCTGCACCAGCTGCTGTTCACCTGGATCCCGGTCGAGGGCTTCCAGGCGGACATGGCCTTCCAGCTCGACCAGCTGTCGATGACCTTCGTGCTGCTGATCACCGGCGTCGGCACGCTCATCCACGTGTACTCGATCGGGTACATGGAGCACGACGAGCGCCGCCGCCGCTTCTTCGGATATCTGAACCTGTTCGTCGCGGCGATGCTCCTGCTCGTCCTCGCCGACAACTACCTGCTGCTGTACTTCGGCTGGGAGGGCGTCGGCCTCGCCTCGTACCTCCTCATCGGATTCTGGCAGCACAAGCCCAGCGCGGCGACCGCCGCGAAGAAGGCGTTCCTGGTCAACCGGGTCGGCGACATGGGCCTGTCGATCGCGATCATGCTGATGTTCACCACCTTCGGGACCTTCGCCTTCAAGCCGGTCCTGGAGGCCGCGGGCGGTGCCACCGAGGGCAAGCTGACCGCGATCGGTCTGATGCTGCTGCTCGCCGCGTGCGGCAAGTCGGCCCAGGTGCCGCTGCAGTCCTGGCTCGGTGACGCGATGGAGGGCCCGACCCCGGTCTCGGCCCTCATCCACGCCGCCACCATGGTCACCGCCGGCGTCTATCTGATCGTCCGTTCCGCCGACATCTTCAACGCGGCGCCGGACGCCCGGCTCGTCGTCACCATCGTCGGCGCGGTCACCCTGCTCTTCGGTGCGATCGTCGGTTGCGCGAAGGACGACATCAAGAAGGCGCTCGCCGGCTCCACGATGTCGCAGATCGGCTACATGATCCTCGCGGCCGGTCTCGGACCGATCGGCTACGTCTTCGCGATCATGCACCTGGTCACGCACGGCTTCTTCAAGGCCGGGCTCTTCCTCGGCGCCGGTTCGGTCATGCACGGCATGAACGACGAGGTCGACATGCGGAAGTTCGGCGGCCTGCGCACGTACATGCCGGTCACCTTCGTCACCTTCGGCCTCGGCTATCTGGCGATCATCGGCTTCCCCGGGCTTTCCGGCTTCTTCTCCAAGGACAAGATCATCGAGGCGGCGTTCGCGCAGGGCGGCACCGAGGGCTGGATCCTCGGCTCGGTCACCCTGCTCGGCGCGGCCATCACCGCGTACTACATGACCCGCGTGATGCTGATGACCTTCTTCGGCAAGAAGCGCTGGCAGCCCGACGAAAAGGGCGAGCTGCCGCACCCGCACGAGTCGCCCCGCTCCATGACGCTGCCGATGATCCTGCTCGCGGTCGGCTCGGTGGCCGGCGGCGCGGTCTTCGAGTTCAGCGGCTTCACGGAGTGGCTGGAGCCGGTCACCGGCTTCAGCCACGGCCACCCGCCGATCAGCGCCGGAGTCGTCACCACCGCCACCATCGTGGTGATGCTCCTCGGCGTCGGCCTCGCCTATCTCCACTACGGGCGCGCCGAGGTCCCCGCGGTTGCCCCGCGCGGCTCGCTGCTCACCCGGGCCGCCCGCCGCGATCTGCTCCAGGACGACCTGAACCACGCCGTCTTCGTGACCGGCGGCACCCATCTGACCCGCTCCCTCGTCTACGTCGACCACACCCTCGTGGACGGAGTGGTCAACGGCACCGCGGCCTCGGTCGGGGGGCTTTCCGGCCGGCTGCGCAAGCTCCAGAACGGCTACGCGCGGTCGTACGCGGTCTCCATGTTCGGAGGCGCGGCGGTGCTCATCGCCGTGACCCTGCTGATGAGGGCGGTGTAATCCCCGATGTCCTTCCCGCTCCTGACGGTGACGGCAGCGGTACCGGCGGCCGGTGCGATCCTCACCGCCGCCGTGCCTGCGGCCCGCCGTACCGCCGCCAAATGGCTGGCGCTCCTCGTCTCGCTCGCCACGCTCGCGTGCGCCGCGGTCGTCTTCGCCCGCTTCGAACCGGGCGGCGCCCGCTACCAGCTCGTCGAATCCCACTCCTGGATCCGGGAGTTCGGCGTCCGCTACGAACTGGGCGTGGACGGCATCGGGGTGGCGCTGATCGCGCTCACCGCGCTGCTCATCCCGTTCATCGTGCTCGCCGGCTGGCACGACGCCGACCCCTTGGCCGAGTCGACAAGCGGCTCCGCCACGGGCCACTCCAGCAAGTGGCGGCCCACCCAGGGCTTCTTCGCCATGATCCTCATGGTGGAGGCGATGGTGATCCTCTCCTTCGAGGCCACCGACGTCTTCCTCTTCTACATCCTGTTCGAAGCCATGCTCATCCCGATGTACTTCCTCATCGGCGGCTTCGGCGACCGTGCCCACGCGGGCAGCGACAGCAACGCGGCGGCCCAGCGCTCGTACGCGGCGGTCAAGTTCCTGCTCTACAACCTGGTCGGCGGACTGATCATGCTGGCCGCCGTCATCGGTCTGTACGTCGTCGCCGGCGGCTTCTCGCTCCCCGAGATCATCGCGGCGCGGGCGAACGGCACGCTGGACATGGCGACCAACACCGAGCGCTGGCTGTTCCTCGGCTTCTTCTTCGCCTTCGCGGTGAAGGCGCCGCTGTGGCCGCTGCACACCTGGCTGCCGAACGCGATGGGGGAGGCGACCGCCCCGGTCGCCGTCCTCATCACCGCGATCGTCGACAAGGTCGGCACCTTCGCGATGCTCCGCTTCTGCCTCGGGCTCTTCCCGGAGGCGTCGAAGTGGGCCACGCCGGTGATCGTCGCCCTCGCGCTCGTCAGCATCGTGTACGGCGCGCTGCTCGCGGTCGGCCAGCGCGACATCAAGCGCCTGATCGCGTACGCGTCGATCTCGCACTTCGGCTTCATCGTCCTCGGCATCTTCGCGATGACCAGCCAGGGCCAGTCCGGTGCCACGCTCTACATGGTCAACCACGGCATCTCGACGGCCGCCCTGATGCTCGTCGCCGGCTTCCTGATCTCCCGGCGTGGCTCGCGGCTCATCGCCGACTACGGCGGGGTGCAGAAGGTCGCCCCGGTGCTCGCCGGCACCTTCCTGATCGGCGGTCTCGCGACCCTCTCGCTGCCCGGACTCGCCCCGTTCGTCAGCGAGTTCCTGGTCCTGGTCGGCGCGTTCGCGCGCTATCCGGTGGCGGGCATCATCGCCACCACCGGCATCGTCCTCGCCGCGCTCTACACCCTCGTCCTCTACCAGCGGACGATGACGGGCCCGGTGAAGGAGGAGGTGAAGAAGCTCCCCGACCTGCGGCCGCGCGAGCTCGCGGTGGTCGTCCCGCTGATCGCCGTACTGATCTTCCTCGGGGTCTTCCCGCAGCCGCTGACGGACATCGTCAATCCGTCGGTCCGGCACACCATGTCCGACGTCCAGCAGAAGGACCCGGCTCCGTCCGTTCCCGCTAAGAACCTGGAGGCGGCCAAGTGAGTTCCTCCGCCGTCGCCCCCGCCGTCCACAGCCTGTGGACGGCGGCGGCCGGGCCGGTCGACAAGATCCCGGCCCCGCACATCGAGTACACCCAGCTGTCCCCGGTGCTCATTGTCGTCGGTGCGGCCGTTCTCAGCGTCCTCGTCGAGGCGTTCGTACCACGCCGGGGCCGGCACGGCACCCAGGTGTTCCTGAGCGTCCTCGCGCTCGCCGCCGCGTTCGCCGCGGTCGTCGGCCTCGCCGCCGGCGGCTACGGCTCCACCAAGGCGCACATCGCGGCCATGGGCGCCATCGCCGTCGACGGGCCCGCCCTGTTCCTCCAGGGCACCATTCTGCTGGCCGCGATCCTGGCCGTGCTCACCTTCGCCGAGCGCCGGCTCGACCCGGCCGACCACGGCCACAAGGTCGACTCGTTCGCCGCCGAGGCCGCCGCCGTCCCCGGCAGCGAGCAGGAGAAGGCGGCCGTCAAGGCCGGCTTCACCACCACCGAGGTCTTCCCGCTGGCGCTGTTCGCGGTCACCGGCATGCTGGTCTTCCCGGCCGCCAACGACCTGCTGACGCTCTTCATCGCCCTGGAAGTCTTCTCGCTGCCGCTGTACCTGCTGTGCGCGCTCGCCCGCCGCAAGCGGCTGATCTCGCAGGAGGCGGCGGTCAAGTACTTCCTCCTCGGCGCGTTCTCCTCCGCGTTCCTGCTGTTCGGCACGGCACTGCTGTACGGCTACGCGGGCTCCGTCACGTACGCCACCATCGCCGACGTCGTCAGCGGCGCCGTCACCTCGGCCGACCCGGCGCTCGCCGGGACCATGGGCAACGACGTCCTGCTGCTCATCGGCTTCGCGCTGGTGGTCATGGGCCTGCTCTTCAAGGTCGGCGCCGTCCCGTTCCACATGTGGACCCCGGACGTCTACCAGGGCGCCCCGACCCCCGTCACCGGCTTCATGGCCGCCGCGACGAAGGTCGCCGCGTTCGGCGCGCTGCTGCGGCTGCTGTACGTGGTGCTGCCGGGGCTCACCTGGGACTGGCGGCCGGTCATGTGGGGCGTCGCCATCGTCACCATGCTGGGCGGTGCGATCGTCGCCATCACCCAGACCGACATCAAGCGGCTGCTCGCCTACTCGTCGATCGCCCACGCCGGGTTCATCCTGGCCGGTGTCATCGCGGCGACCCCGAGCGGTGTCTCGTCCGTGCTGTTCTACCTGGCCGCGTACTCCTTCGTGACGATCGGCGCCTTCGCCGTCGTCACCCTGGTGCGCGACGCGGGCGGTGAGGCGACGCACCTGTCCAAGTGGGCCGGGCTCGGGCGGCGGTCGCCGCTGGTGGCGGCGGTCTTCGCGGTGTTCCTGCTGGCCTTCGCCGGCATCCCGCTGACCTCGGGCTTCGCGGGCAAGTTCGCGGTGTTCAAGGCGGCGGCGGAGGGCGGCGCGGGCGGCCTGGTCGTGGTCGGTGTGATCTCGTCGGCGGTCGCCGCGTTCTTCTACATCCGGGTGATCGTGCTGATGTTCTTCAGCGAGCCGAAGGCCGACGGGCCGACGGTTGCCGTGCCGTCGGGCTTCACATCGTTCGCCATCACGGCGGGTGTCGTGGTGACGCTGGCGCTGGGCTTCGCGCCGCAGTACTTCCTGGACCTGGCGAGCCAGGCGGGGGTGTTCGTGCGGTAGGCACGATTTCGGAAAGAGGGGCCCGGCGTTTGTCGCCGGGCCTCTCGTCTTTTGTGGCGCCCCGGCGCCTACGGGCAGGACAGGTGCGGGTTGAAACGGGCGAAGAAACCGGCCGGGTTCTTCTCGTAGAGCCAGACATGGCGGTCGTAGACCCGGCCGAGGCCCGCGATGTCGAAGGGGCCGTCGAACTTCCGGCCGAACATCCGCGGCGCCGGCTGCCCGGTGCTCGGGACGATCCACTCGGCGCCGACCAGCCGCCGTGTGCCGTCCTCGCCGGTGACGTAGAACAGCGCGGTCGGGCGGTCCGGGTCGGTGGAGCCGAGGTGGGCGAGCTTGGCGTAGTGGTAGCCCATGCCGCCCAGTACCGGGTCCGACTTGCAGTCGTCGGCGGGGAGGAAGCCGTCCTTGGCCGCGTTCGGCTCGTATCGGTACTTCGCCGTGGCGTGGTACGCCCGCCCCAGGTCACGGGCCACGGAGCCGTCGTCGGCCGCCCGGGCGGAGCCCGGCAGGAGCAGGGACGCGGCGAGCGCGAGGACGGCGGCTCCGGAGGCGGTACGGAGGGGGCGGGGCATGCGGAGGCTCCTCGTGGGCGAGACGGGGCGGTGAGGCGGGGCGGTGAGGCGGGGTGGGGGTGGGGTGGGCGCGGGTGACAGAAGCGTCACCCTAGGGCGGGGTGGGCGCATGCCGGGGGAGTCCACGCGGGGGTGACCCGATGGGGTGAGGCGTGTCATCGTGGGGTGACGAATTGGTCTCGACCAATCGCGTCGAGCTGTGTCTCCATGTCTTCAGCGAGCCCCCGACGAGGAGGGAGCCGCCCGATGCGCGGGACCGCCCGGTTACCCGACACCCCGCCCGTACACCGCCTGGAACTGCGGCTGCCGGACGACGTGCCGTTCGCCATCGGCAGCTTCGACGAGATCGGCCCGTACTCCCGGGCCGCCTTCCCGCACCGGCACACCTTCTTCGAGATCGTCCATGTCACCCGGGGCACCGGCACCCATGTCGTCGATCTGGACCGCTGGGAGCTGAGCCCGCCGCATCTGGGGGTGATCGTGCCCGGGCAGGTCCACCACTGGGAGGACACCCGGGGACTCGACGGCTCCGTCGTCCTGTTCACCCCGGACTTCCTGGTCGGCCAGAGCGGCGACACGGATCTGCTGCGCCGGATCGGCGCGCGGCCCTGGCACCGTCTCGACCCGGTCGCGCACGCCCGCACCGGTCGGCTGCTCGCCGAGCTGAGCGAGGAGTACGGGCACGGGGACCCCGGATTCGCCACGGTGCTGCGCTCGTTGCTGCGCGTCCTGCTGGTGCGGATGACCCGGCTCCCGGACCGGCCGGCGAGCGGCACGGCGGCTGGCATGGCGGACGGGGTGCCGGGTCCGGGGGCGGGTTCGGGGCCGGGTTCGGACGTGGTGGGTGCCGAGGTACGGGCCGGACGGCACGCCGTCGCCGAGGAGTTCGCCCGGCTGCTGGCCGCGACCGAGCCGGGCGCCCTCGGTTCCGTACGGGAGTGCGCCGACCGGCTCGGTCTCACCCCCGGCTATCTCACCGAGGCGTTACGGGCGGCCGTCGGCCGTACCCCCGGCAGCCTGCTCCGCGAGGCACGCACCCGCGAGGCCCAACGCCTGCTGGCCCGCACCGACTTGTCCGTACGCCAGGTCGCCGCCCGGACCGGCTTCGACGACCCCGCGTACTTCTGCCGCTTCTTCCGCCGGGAGACCGGGATGAGTCCCGGCGGCTTCCGAAAGCACCACGACAGCCGCGCTCCGTCCATCGAAGCGGGCCCGGGACCCGCCTAGGTTTCTGCTCGTTCCGTTCAGCCACCCCCCACTCCCCAGGAGCAGGCATGAACCGAGACGAGACCGGAAACGAAGGCGCCGGCGGCGGCATAGGCAGCGGCCGTACGAGCGCCGGGCACGTCACCCGCAAGACGGTGCTCCGGGCCGCCCTCGCGGCCGGCATGGCCGCGCCCGCCGTCCTCATGGGCGTTCCCGCGCTGGCCCGCAACCTCACCGAGGGGGCCGCCCCGCCGCAGGTCACCCCCGAGTGCCACGACGGCGACGGACCCACCGTCGAGCAGATCGAGGGCCCGTACTTCAAGCCCAACTCCCCGCTGCGCACCAGCCTGTTGGAGGCCGGAACGCCGGGTGTGCCGCTGACCGTCAGCGGCTATGTCTTCGGCCGTGCCTGCCGGCCGGTGTCCGGGGTGCTGCTGGACTTCTGGCAGGCCGACACCAACGGCGCCTACGACAACACCGGATTCAGATTCCGCGGCCATCAATTCACCGGCGCGGACGGGGCGTTCAAGCTCACCACGATCGTGCCGGGGCTCTACCCGGGCCGCACCCGGCACCTCCACGTCAAGGTGCAGGCGCCGGGCCGCCCGGTGCTCACGACGCAGCTGTACTTCCCGGGCGAGCCCCGCAACAACACGGACTCGATCTTCGACGCGCGGCTGCTGATGACGGTGCGGGACGCGGGCGGCGGTGCGAAGGAGGCGGCCTTCGACTTCGTCCTCGACCTTCCCCAGGACCCGGGAACGCCGACGCCGACTCCCACGGCGACCGCGCCGGGCGGCACCTGGGCGGTCGGCACCGCGTACCGCGCGGGCGACACCGTCACATACGGCGGCCGCGCGTACGTCTGCCTCCAGGCGCACACCGCCCAGCCCGGCTGGGAGCCGCCGTCGGTCCCGGCCCTCTGGCGCGCGGCCTGACGCACGCGCGGGGGTGGGTGGGGGGTGTCGGAGGGGGCCGGAGAGGGGCGCCACGGATGGCCCATCCCCGGGGCGGGGTCATGGCGGTCCGCGTATATCTGAGGACGCGACCATCGTCCGATTTTCTTGGGTTTCCTTGGTTTTCCTCGGATTCCCAAGGTCCTCCCCGGTCCCCCTCCCTCCCCCGAAAGGGCATGAATCCATGACCCTACGACGCATCCTCCGCCCCCTGGGCGGCGTCCTGGCGTCTTTGCTGCTCACCCTGGCCGCCGCGGGAACCGCGTCGGCCGAGGGTGGCCGACACGACGCCCGCGCGCCGCGCGCCGCACCCGACATCACCGTGAGCATCGACTCGCCGACCGCGCACCGGGTGACCATGGTGCCGATCCCGCTCGCCACAGGGGGGATCGAGATCCCGCTCTCCACGCCGGGGGCCGACAACATTCAGCCGGGCTGGCGGGACAGCTGGACCGGTGTCGTCGTCAACCACACCGACCGGCCGATGGAGGTGTTCTTCGAGGGTCTGTGGCTGGAGGGCACGATCGCCCCGTACATCGAGCTCGGGTTCGAGGGCTGGCATGACGTGACGCTGCAGCCCGGTGAGAGCTCGGCGCAGTTCACCATCTCCGCCGCGATGCCGCCGTGGGTCGGCAATGTCGCGATGGGCACCAGCGGCACCATCCATGCGGCGTGGGAGGTCGTCCCGGTGGGTCCGCCGGTGCCGCCGACGCCGCCCGAGTACCCGTGCGAGCCCGACTACGGCACCGGCTACGACCACTGCGTCGAGGCACCCGCGAGGACGCCCGCGAGGGCGCGCGGGTAGGGCGTGTGCGCGGGGCGCGCACGTCGGCCCCGGGATGTGTCCATCTGCCCGCCCGGCCTTCAACAGGCCGGGCGGGCAGACGTGTTCACTTCCGCCAGAACAGGTGGTGCGTCACGCCGCTCGGGCTGGGCACCACGTCCCGGTGGAAGCGGTCGAGCAGGTCCTCGGGGGAGTCCCACAGCCGCTGCCCCTCCCCGAGCGCGAACGGAGAGACCGCCACATGCAGGGTGTCGACCAGGTCGGCGTCGAGGAACTCCCGGATGGTGCTCACCCCGCCGCCGAGCCGCACGTCCTTGCCCCGCGCCGCCTCCTTGGCCTGGGCGAGCGCCGTGGCCGGGTCGGCGTCGACGAAGTGGAACGTGGTGTCGGAGAGCGTGATCGACGGCCGGGTGTGGTGGGTCAGCACGAACACCGGTGTGTGGAACGGCGGGTTGTCGCCCCACCAGCCCTGCCAGTCCTCGTTCTCCCAAGGCCCGCGCTGCGGGCCGAACTTGTTGCGGCCCATGATCTCGGCGCCGATGTTGTGGTGGAAGTCCCGGGTGAGGTAGTCGTCGAGCCCCCGGCTGCCGCCGGGGTCGGTTCGATTGGGCCAGCTCGCGGTGGCGCCGGCCCAGCCGAACAGCCGCTCGGGCTTGTCGATCCCGAAGGGGCTCTGAAGGCTCTGGTCCGCGTCGAAACCGGCGGCGACGCCGTCGCTGGAGACGTTGAAGTTCTGCACTTTCAGGAGCTGGGCCACGTGTTCCTCCGTGTCGTCGGACAACAGGGGGTGAGACTCTCCGCGCCGGAGAATCTCATCGGTGCGTCCATGATCGGCCGGTCGGCCCGGGATCCGGCCGGACGCCGGGTGTCGTGACCGGTGCGGGGGGCGGGGTTCAGCCGTATGCCGTCGCGCGCGGCGCTCCCCGGCGGCAGCATCTCATACATGTGTTCGATTATGGGGGAATTCCCGTGCCAGGGCCGGACGCCGTGGCGTCCGGGGGCGGGGCGATCCACTCGGGACCGGCCCGGCGGGCCGGTCCCGGTATGGCGGCGTCAGCTGTAGTCGGCGGTCTTCCGCACCTCGCCGAAGCGCGGGAAGACCCGCTCCACGGCGAACTCGTGCTCGTCCGCGGCGAGTCCGGACATCGCGTCGGCCACGAACTCCAGCCGGTAGCCGTGGTCCGCCGCTGCCCGCGCGGTGGACTCGACGCCCATCGTGGTGACCAGCCCGGCGATCACCACGGTGTCCACACCCCGTTCGCGCAGCCGCTCGTCCAGATTCGTGCCGTAGAACGCGCCGATGGTGCGCTTGACCACCACGATGTCGTCACCGTGGACGAGGCCGGGGGCGAAGCCGCTGCCCGGCGGCTGCTCGTCGACGTTCGGGCGCTCCACCCGGACCTGCACCACCGGTCGTCCGCTCGCCCGGAAGGATGCGGCCAACTCGCGGCAGCGGCCCAGTACTTCGTCACCAGTGTGCGGGGCGAGAGGAAGGTCGATGATGCGTGGCATCAGGTCGATGAGGATCAGCGCGGAGGTCATGACGCACGATCGTAGAGCCGCCGCCGATGCGAACAAGCAGAGGCGTCCTGAAGCCGGTTGAGGCGGAGGGCCGGGCGGGGGTCTGTCAGTGGCCGGTGTCAGGATCACCGGCATGGACTTCGTACGTACGACTCCGCCGCGGCCCGTCGAGGTGGCCGAGGTCTTTCCCGAGCTGGCTCCGCTGGCGCGTCCCGCGATCCGGCTGCATCCCCGCCCGGGATCGCCCACGGTCGGGGACAGTTCGGTCGGAGGGCCGTTGCTGTGGCCCGCCGGGGAGCCGTGGCCGCTCTGCCAGGACTCGCACCTGCACATCGACAGCGGGTTCCGCCAGTCGCCCGAGGAGGTGCGGCTGGAGAGACGCCTGCGGGCCCGACGGCACCCCGATTCCGGTGGCGTCGAGCCGACGCCCGAGGAGGTGGCGCTCAGGGAACGCGCCGCCGCGCGACTCGCGGCGCGCCGCGCCCTCGCCCCGCAGCCTGCGGAGTGCCCGGTCCCCCTGCTGCCCGTGGCCCAGCTGTACGTGCGGGACGTGCCCCTGCTGCGGCCGCCCGGCGACGCCGATGTGCTCCAGGTCCTCTGGTGCCCCTACGACCACGATCCCGACCCCAAGCCCGCGACCGCGCTGTTCTGGCGCTCGGCCGCCGAGGTCGTCGATGTCCTCGACGCTCCGCCGGAGCCGTACGAGGTGAACGGGGAGGGCTATCTGCCGGAGCCGTGCCTGCTGGCGCCGGAAGCGATCACCGAGTACCCCGACAGTCTCGATCTCGCCCCAGAGGTACGGGAGTTGGTGGCGGACCGGGGCAGATGGCAGGCGGCCGGGGTCGAGTTGGACGGCTCCTGCGCGGACTATCCCGTGGAGTTCTACGACGCGCTTCTGGCCCACGCCCCGGGCTGGAAGGCCGGGGGTTGGCCGCCGTGGGGCCGCACCGACGCGTACCCCTGGGACTGCGACGTCTGCGAGACGACGATGGTGCCCCTGCTGACCATCGCCTCCTTCGAGTGGGACGGTGACGAGGGGCGCGGCTGGGCGCCGTACGAGGACCGGGCCGCCGCCTACGGCGACTACTACGCCGCCCGGAGGCCCGATCAGCCGACAGCGGTCGAGGTGGGCAGCACCGACAATATGCAGATCTACGTGTGCCCGGCCTCTCCCGCGCATCCGCACATCGATCTGATCCAGTGACGCGCAGGGCCGGTCGCACCCACCCCCCGTGGCCTGGCTCAGGCCGGCACGGCCGCGCGCGGGGTCGTCAGGGCCAGCGGGATCAGGAGTGCCGTGAGCAGCGCGAGCGCCGTGAAGCCCCACGCCAGGCCCGCGCCGGTGGCGATCGCGGCGACGAACAACGGGCCGCCGGAGTCGCCCAGTTCGCGCCCGATCTCGGCCGTCCCCATGGTCTGCCCGACCCGCGCTTGGGGGGTCGTGGCGGCGAGCGCGGCGAAGCCGAGCGGGGTGATGAGGCCGGTGCCCGCGCCGGTCAGGAGGGCGGCGACGAGCAGTCCGGCCACCCCGGGCAGGACGGCGGCGGCCATGCCGCACGCGGTCACGGCGAGCCCGGCGGACAGCCCGGTCCGCAGGGTCAGCCGCCCGGCGTCCAGGGCCCGCCCGGCCCACGGCTGTACGAAGGCCGCGCACGCGGCGAGCGCGGACACCGCCGCCCCGGTCGCGACCGGCGACAGCCCGTCCGCCCGCCCGGACAACGGCAGGAACCCGACGCCGACCGACAGCGCGGCGGTGGCCGCCGCCAGGGCCAGCACCGGCCGCACGAACGCTCCGTCGGCCAGCCGGCGGGCCAGGTCCGCGAGCGTCTGCCGGGCCCTCGGCAGCGGCGGTACGGCCGGTACGGCGAGCGCGGCCCACACCGCGACCGCCGCGGCCAGCGCCGTCATCACGCCGAACAGCAGCGTCAGCCCGCCCGCCCACACCAGCACGCCGCCGAGCAGCGGCCCCGCCGTGAACCCGGCGCTCTTCCAGAAGCCGTACGAGCCGAACGCCCGCCCGTGCCGGACCGCCGGGTTCAGCCGTACCAGCAGCGCCGACGCGGCCGGCGAGAACGCCGACGCCGCCGCCCCCTGCCCCAGCCGCGCCGCCCACAGCCAGCCCGGCTCGCGCACCGCCACGTACAGCGCCGACGCGGCGGCGAACGCGACGAGCCCGCCCAGCAGCACCGGCCGGGCCCCGATCCGGTCGGCGAGCGTGCCGAACACCGGCTTGAGGACGACCTCCGCCGCGTCGTACAGCGCGAGCAGCACCCCCAGGTACAGCACCGACCGCGCCAACTCCGCGCCGCCCGCGCCGGAGCCGCCCGCACCCAGGTCCGCGCCCAGATTGGCCGCGATGCCGTGCGCGCCGAAGGCGGTGGTGAACCCGGCCGCGTACAACGGCCAGATCCGCCGCCGGTCCGGTACGGGGGGCACGGGGGCCGCCGTCGTGAGTCCACCCGCCGTGGGTCCCCCCGCGCTTCCGGAGGCCGCTCGTCCGCTCATGGCGACGAGTCTGGCCGTACGCGCGCGTGGAGCTACGTGTCATGCCGCAGTCCGGGCCGGATGTCACCCCAGGGGCGGCGTGGCCCGGTACAGAGGTAGACGTGCCCGCCCCACTCGATGTTGTGGACGCCGGCGGTGTTGGAGGGGGGCGTTCGGGATTGCGGGGTGGTGCGCTGGGGTTCTGGGTGGGTGCGCGTGGGCCGGTGCGGGGGTCGTGTTCTGCACTGCATGATTTACGGCGCGGATGACCTGTGTAGTGCGCGAAGCGCCCTTCCTCCGCGCCACACATCACGCTTTACGTTTCGAACACGACCCCCTTCCCGTCCCCCGCTCCCGCCCGTCGTCTGCGCACCACCCCGCACCCCTCCCGCTTGAGGGGGGTGCGGGGTGGGTGGAGGTGGTGGGGGCTAGTGGGTGAAGCGGCCCGGGAACTGGGCCACGATCCCCTTGCTGAGCAGGTCGGAGACCATCTCCATGTGTTCCTCCGCCGCGTCGAAGTCGGTGATCGCCTTCGTGTAGTCGGCGCGGAACAGGTCGGTGGCGTAGACGCCGGTCTGCGTGATGTGGGTCTTGAACGCCGCTTCCATCACCGGCCGGGGCCAGTGATGGGGGTTCGCGGCGGAGAGGAAGTCCGCGATCTGCTTGGCGTTGGCGTACCAGGCCGCCGTCGCGTTCTTCAGGGCGGTGGCGTTGCCGTCCTTCAGGGCCTGGAGGACCGGGACGGCGTCGTTGATGTGGGTGATCAGCAGATCGGTCAGCTGGTCGGCGGCGGCGCGGCCGTAGTACGGGGCGAGCGCGTCGCCGATGTCGTGCTGGTTCTGCAGCAGCCGGTTCGCCGTCGGCTGGAGGGCGGCCGGGTTGTGGAAGAAGGCCTCGAAGGTGGAGTACGTCCAGTGCACGTGCTGGGCCCACAGCTGGCGCATCGCGGCGTAGAGGGCGGTCTCGGCGGTCCGGTGGGGGAGGGGGACGGCGTCCGACGGCGGTACGTCGGCCGCGCCGGCCGCCGGCGGCGGGGTGGTCGCGTGCGCGGCGGTGGTCCCCAGCGTGCCGAGGCCCGTGACGGTGCCGGCGGCCAGGGCGAGGCCGGCGAGGGAGGAGACGAGCCCGCGCCGGGCACGGCTGGTCCTCAACATGAATCGGTTCTCCTGGTGAGGTCTTCGGTGCCGCGGGCACATCCGGACGGGTGGCCGCGCGGCCGGCACGGATGGGTGCCACACGCGGGTATGTACCGCGCGGCCGGGGTGCCTCTACCAGGCTTCCCTCGTTCGGGGGGAGTGCGGAGGGGCGTGCGCGGAAGAACGGCCGAGGGCCCACCCCCTTTCCGGGAGCGGGCCCTCGGCCGTTCACGTACGCCCGTCGGCCTGGCGGCCTGGCGGCCTGCGGTCGTCAGCCTCTCGGCCCCGGGCCGTCAGCCGGCGTTCGGGGCGATCCGTCCCGTGACCTCGCCGAGCGCCACCCGCGTGCCGTCCGGGCCCGGGGCCCAGGCGGTCAGGGTGACCTCGTCGCCGTCCTCCAGGAAGGTGCGCTTGCCGCCCTCCAGGTCGATCGGGTCGCGCCCGTTCCAGGTCAGTTCGAGCAGCGAGCCGCGCTGGCCGACCTCGGGGCCGGAGACCGTACCGGAGCCGTAGAGGTCGCCGGTGCGCAGCGAGGCGCCGTTGACGGTCATGTGGGCGAGCTGCTGGGCGGCCGTCCAGTACATGGTGGAGAACGGCGGCTCGGCCACCACCTCACCGTTGATCGCGACGGAGATCCGCAGGTCGAAGCCGCCGGGCTCGTCCTCGCCGGAGTCGTCGAGGTACGGCTGGAGCGCGAAGTCCCGGGCCGGCGGCGCGACCCGGGCCGCGTCCAGGGCCTCCAGCGGGGTCACCCACGCGGAGACGGAGGTCTGGAAGGACTTGCCGAGGAACGGGCCGAGCGGCACGTACTCCCACGCCTGGATGTCGCGCGCCGACCAGTCGTTGAGCAGCGTCAGACCGAAGACGTGCTCGCGGAAGTCGCCGAGGCCGACCGGGCTGCCCATCGTGGACGGGGTGCCGACGAGGAAGCCGACCTCCGCCTCGATGTCCAGCTTGACGGACGGGCCGAAGACCGGTGCCGGGTCGCCGGGCGTCTTGCGCTGCCCGGCGGGCCGTACGACATCGGTGCCGGACACCACGACGGTGCCCGCCCGGCCGTGGTAACCGATCGGCAGGTGCTTCCAGTTGGGGGTGAGCGCGTCGCCGTCGGGGCGGAAGATGTGTCCGACGTTGGTGGCGTGGTGCTCGCTGGCGTAGAAGTCGACGTAGTCGGCGACCTCGTACGGCAGGTGCAGCGTGACCGTGTCCAGCGGGTGCAGCAGCGGCTCCACGACGGGCCGGTGCGCGGGGACGGTCACCCAGCCGGTGAGCGCGCGGCGCACGTCGCGCCAGGCGGTGCGGCCCGCCGCGAGCAGCGGGTTGAGGCTGGGCTGGTCGAGCAGCGTGGAGTACGGGGAGCCGAGCGCGTGGGCGGCGGCGCCGGCGTCGAGGACGTATCCGCCGATCCGGACGCCGAGCCGGCGTCGCTCGGGTTCGTCGGCCGTGGAGAACACGCCGTAGGGCAGGTTGTGCGGGCCGAAGGGGTCGCCCTCGGGCAGGTCGAGCGGGCTCCGCTCAGGCTTCGGCATCGGCGTGGACATCGTGCTGACCTCGCTTTCCTGGTGTGTTGGGGGACACGTTACGGGTCCGGCGCCGAGACGCGGATGACATGTGTCACACGGAAAGTGCGGCCTCTGTGAGCAACTGCCGGGATTCTTGGCATATGCCAGGGCGGCGGGAGTGTCGTGTCGTCCTATGCCACTTCCGCGCCGTAACGCCCTTACTCCACGCCCTGATTACGGTCATACGATTGCCGCAGCGTCGCGCCGCGTGAGTCCTTCCGCCGGCGCGGGCCCCCCACGCCGCAGGCTGAATCTCTTCGTCCGACCAGAAAAGGTCCCCAGTGAAGATGCGTCGTATCGCAGCGACCGCCGTGGCCGCCGCCGTGACCGCTCCGGCTCTGTTCCTTTCCGCCGTGCCCGCGTTCGCGGACGGCAAGCCGGCCGCCGGTGCGAGCCGGACCGCCCAGAAGTCCGTCGAGGAGCTGAAGCAGGAGCTCGCCGCCGCCCAGGCCGCGTACGACAAGGCCGAGAAGGCATTCGGAGAGGCCATCGCCGCGGTGGAGGCCGTCACCAAGGACGACCACCCGCTGGCGGTCGCCGCCGCGGCGGCCGTTCAGGCGTCCAAGGACGCGTCCGCCGCGAAGACCGCCGCGGACGCGGCCGTCGTCAAGGCCGAGCAGGATCTGGCCGCACTGCCCGGGGACGCCACCGACGAGCAGAAGGCCCAGGCCGAGCAGGCGGTCACGGACGCGAAGACCGCCGCCACCGCCGCCCAGGCCACCGCGACCGCCAAGGCCGCCGCCGCGGTGAAGACCTGCGACGACGCGCGCGTCGCCGCCGCCCGGGCCATGCACCTGGCCGAACAGGACCGGGACGCCGCCGAGGCGGTGCGCGACGAGGCCAGGAGGGCGCTCAAGGCCGCCGAGGGCACGACAGGCGAGGAAGGCTCGGGGTGCTCCCTCGACAAGAACTTCCGTGCCTCCCTCACCGGGCCGAAGGAGATCGCCGTCGGTTCCGGCGGGGTCTTCACGCTCCGCCTGACCAACGCGGGCAGCACCTCGTACGCCGAAGTCGGCGGCTTTGTCGGCGCTTCCCTGGATCACGCCAAGAAGGGGGATCACCTCTCCCTGCAGTGGTCCTCCTCCACCAGCCCGTCGTGGAAGGAGGTCCGGCCCACCGGACCGCTCCGCAGCGGTGCCCGGCTGGCCCCGGGCAAGTCGTTCGAGTTCAAGCTCAAGGTCTCGATCGGCGCCACGACCACGGCCACCAAGGGCTGGCTCTACACCGAGGTCATGGGCTGGAACGACGACAAGTCCTGCGTCGAGTCCTTCGATGACACCTGGCCCACCTTCAAGGTCGTCAAGGCTGGCAAGCCCGGTTCCGGCACCGGTGGTCAGGGCGGCAGCGGTTCCAGCGGTTCCAACAGTGGCGCGAACAGCGGCGGGAACGGCAGCAGCTCCCCGCAGGGCGGTTCCGGCACCACCCCGGTGAACACCACCTCCACCGGCGGCAACCTCGCGAGCACGGGTGCCGGTTCGTCCACGCTTCCGTTCGCTCTGGCGGGCGGTACGGCCGTGGTGCTGGGCGCGGGCGCGATGGTGATGGTCCGTCGGCGGAAGGCCGGCGCGAGCGCCTGAGCATGCGCGTGACGTGCTGAAACAGTGACCACGGGGCCGTTCCGGGAAGCCGGGGCGGCCTCGTGCCGTGTGGGCGGTCCGTAGCGGGTGAATGGCATGTGTCACACAGAAAGTGCGGCCTCCGTGGGCAACTGACCGGATTCTTGGCATATGCCGGAGCCGCGCGCGTCCGCACCCCCCCTTCTGTGAACATTTCGCCGCCCTACGATGAACGCGATGCCGCACCGCGTGAGTTGACCCGCTGGTGCGGCCCCCCCTCAGACAACTGGCTTTATTGCTTCTTCGTCCGACCAGAAAAGGTCCCCTGTGAAGATTCGTCGTATCGCAGCGACCGCCGTGGCCGCCGCCGTGACCGCTCCGGCCCTGTTCCTTTCCGCCGCGCCCGCGTTCGCCGACACCAAGCCGGCCGCCGGTGCGAGCCAGACCGCCCAGAAGTCCGTCGAGGAGCTGAGGCAGGCGGTCGCCGATGCCCAGGCGGAGTACGACAAGGCGGTAGTCGTCCGTAAGAAGACCAGCGACGAGGCCATCGCGTACCTGGAGGACAAGACCCAGCCGCTGGCCGTGGCCTCCGAGAAGGCCAAGCAGGCGTCCAAGGACGCGGCTGCCGCGAAGACCGCCGCCGACGCGGCCGTCATCAAGGCCGAGCAGGATCTTGCCGCGCTGCCCGAGGATGCCACCGAGGCGGAGAAGGCCGAGGCCCGGAAGGCCGTCGACACCGCCAAGGACACGGCCGCCGCCGCCAAGGCAACCGCCGACACCAAGGCCGCCGAGGCCGAGGTCGCGGGCGATGCTTACGTGGACTGGCAGGTCGCCGTCACCCGGGTCGCGGGAGCGGCCGAGCGGAAGCTGGCCGACGCGGAGAAGGCACTGGACGAGGCCAAGGCGGCGCTCGCCTCGGCCTTGGCCGAGGAGGGCGGCGAGACGCTGCCGCCCGAGCCGCAGCCGGAGTGCGCCTGGAAGAGCGGGGAATTCACCGCCGCCCTCACCGGGGCCAAGGAGATCGCGCGCGGTTCCAGCGCCGTGTACACCTACCGCCTGACCAACGCGGGCAGCACCTCCTTCAAGGCGGTCTCCGTCTACGCCGACGTCTTCGGGCGCGAGGGCGGGCGCACGGAGGCCCTCCCCATGGAGTGGGCGTTCGCCGGCAGCTCCGCGTGGAAGCCGGTTCCGGCAAAGGGGCAGGCGTTCTCCATCGGAGCCCTGGCCTCGGGCAAGTCCGTCGATCTCAAGCTGAAGTTCTCGATCGACGCCAAGTCCGCTCTCGACCAGGGCACGATCACCACGTTCGCCGAGTGGAGGAACGACGAGACGACCTGCGGCCGGTCCGACAGCCAGTCCGCCTGGTTCGACGTCGTCAAGGCGGGCAAGCCCGGTTCCGGCAACGGCAACGGCAACGGCAACGGCACCAACGGTGGTCATGACACCAACGGTTCCACCGGTGGTTCGGGCAGCCACGGGAACGGCAGCAGCTCCCCGCAGGGCGGTTCCGGCACCACCCCGGTGAACACCACCTCCACCGGCGGCAACCTCGCGAGCACGGGCGCGGGCACCTCCACGCTTCCGTTCGCTCTGGCGGGCGGTACGGCCGTGGTGCTGGGCGCGGGCGCGATGGTGATGGTCCGTCGCCGCAAGGCGGGCACGAGCGCCTGAGCGCGGATGTGGACGGCTTGTGAAGAGCCGTTGAGCTGAAGCAGCGCAGAAGGGGCCGTTCCGGAATTCCGGGACGGCCCCTCATCTCGTTGGATCATGCATGTAATTCTCTTTCTGTGGAGCGGTAGTGACTTTCGGTCAGCCGCTTGACTCGACGGCCCACCGCATGTGGAATTGACTCTTCCCGCGCCGAGTGAAATACGGCCCTTCCGCTTCCAGCGGCCAGGGGTGGGCGCCGAGTCCGTCCCGTGGGCCGTGTACGTCTCGACCGTGCCCAGATGGCCCCGGCCGTCACTCCGGCGCGAATGCCCCGACTGTCGCCCACTCCAGTGCCACCAGCGGTTCCGTCCAGCGGCAGAGGGCTGAGGGAGTGTCGGGAGCGCCCGTCCTTGCCGCCGATGCGGCGCCGAGGAGCAGATGACATGAGTCACACAGAAAGTGCGGCCTCCGTGGGCAACTGTCCCGGTGTGCGGCATATGCGACTCGAGTGAAGTCATCGTGTCGACATATGCCAGCGCCACACGCCTCAATGCGCCTATTTCGCAGCCTTATTCCAGTCATACGATTACCGGGACGCCGCGCCGCGTGAGTTGACCCGCTGGCGCAGTCACCTACATACAACTGGCCGTATTTTCTTCGTCCGACCAGAAGAGGTCCCTTGTGAAGATTCGTCGTATTGCCGCGACCGCCGTGGCCGCCGCCGTGACCGCTCCGGCTCTGTTCCTTTCCGCCGTGCCCGCGTTCGCCGACACCAAGCCGGCCACCGGTGCGAGCCAGACCGTCGACGCGCCCATCGAGCAGCTGGAACTGGCGGTCAAGGCCGCTCAGGCCAAGTACGAAGCGGCTGTCGCCGCGCACACGAAGGCGACTGCGGACGCCCTTGTCATCCTGAAGGACGAGAAGCACCCGCTGGCCGTCGCCGCCAAGGAAGCCCTCCAGGCGTCCAAGGACGCGGCCGCCGCGAAGACCGCCGCAGACGCGGCTCTGGCCACCGCGGACGCGGCGCTGGCCGACGCCGAGAAGGCGCTGGCCGAACTGTCCGACGAGGCCACCGAGGAGGAGTCGACCAAGGCCAAGGAGGCCGTCGACGCCGCCAAGGTCAAGGCCGCCGCTGCCAAGACCGACGCCGACGCCGCCAAGGTCACCGCCGACACCAAGGCCGCCGCGGCTACCGCCGCGAAGACCGACTTGGCCAACGCGCGCGCTGCAGCCTTCCAAACGATCTCGGCCGCCGAGAAGAACATGGACGAGGCCAAGAAGGCGCTCGACACGGCGAAGAAGGCCCTCGCCGACGCCGAGAAGGCGCTGGAGGGCGACGACTGCGTCGTGGACAAGGATCTCTCTACGTCCCTCACCGGTCCGAGCAAGATCGCCCCCGGCTCCAGCGGCGTGTTCACCTTCCGGATCACCAACAAGGGCACCACCACCTTCGAAGAGGTCGGCGGCGGCGCGGTCGCGTTCCGGACGGACGTGTGGTCCGACGACCTCAAGGTCTCGTGGTCCTCCGTCAACAGCCCGAAGTGGCAGCCGGTCGTCCTCGGCGACGAGGAGGAGGAGGGGGGCTTCTTCAGCAGCGGCGCCAAGCTGGCCGGCGGCAAGTCCTTCGACTTCAAGCTGAAGGTCGATGTCAACTCGAAGGCCACGCCTGGCGAGGGCATGGTCATGGGCTTCGGAGCGCGAGTGAGCGCCGACGGCTCGTGCGGGGAGGCCACGGAGTACTCCCAGGCCACCTTCCGGATCGGCAAGCCCGCCAAGCCCGGTTCCGGCAACGACAACGGCACCAACGGCGGTCACAGCGACAACGGTTCCACCGGTGGCTCGAACAGCGGGAACGGCAACAGCACCCCGCAGGGCGGCACCTCCACCACCCCGGTGAACACCACCTCCAGCGGCAGCCTCGCCAACACCGGCGCCGGCCCGTCTGCCCTCCCGTTCGCCCTCGCGGGCGGCGCGGCCGTGGTCCTGGGCGCGGGCGCGATGGTGATGGTCCGCCGCCGCAAGGCCGGCATGGGTGCCTGATCGCCGAACCGAGGCGAACGGCTCGTGCGCGTACCCGCGCTCGTGAAGAGCCGGTGAGCTGAAGCAGTGCGCGAGGGGCTGTTCCGGAATTCCGGAACAGCCCCTTTGCGCTGGGCCCGTGCGGTGGATGACGCCCGCCGCACGGGCCCTCGGCCGGGCGGCGCCCGGCTCACCCCGCCGTCCGCGGAATCCGTTCCTCCCAAGTCCGGTGGAACACGACCTCTTCGCCCTCCCGGCAGATCACCTCGTCCGACGTCAGGAACGCGTCCGCGTCGCACGCGATCTCCGACCGGGTCTCGATCCGTACGTCCCAGGCCGTCTCGGGCCGGTGCAGCCGGATCGACCACCGCGACCGGGTACGGGCGGACAGCGGGTCCTTCTCGTCGATCGTGTACGTCTCGACGGCGTCCTCCGTGAACTCCAGGCCGTCCGGATGGACCCGGGTTCCTCCGCGGCGCGGGCCGTCCTCCAGCCGCCACTCGCCCTTCGCGACGTCCCGCACCACCAGCCGCTCCGGCCGGGGCTCCTCCAGGGTGGCGGGCCGGCTCACGCCCAGCGGCGCGGCCTGCTCGGGTTCGCCGAACTCGACCGCGTCCTCCGTACGCGCGCGTAGGGGCAGCGTGAGCGATGAACCGGCCGGGTCCAGGGTGAAACCACCCGTGTCGGGCTGGGGCCACAGCCAGGGCCAGTACGCGGAGGAGACGGCCAGCCGGATGCGGTGGCCGGGCGGGAAGGCGTGGCCGGTGCCGTTCAGTTCGAAGACGTAGTCCTCCCACGCGCCGACATCCGCCTCGACGGCCCGGTCCCGGCCGTAGCGGGCCGAGAGGTTGAGCGCGCCGCGGGTGACGAGGGTGGACGTGCCGTCGGGAGCGACGTCGCACAGCCGGGCCACGACCTGCCCGGTCGGCGCGTGCGCGCGCAGCGAGAGCCGTACCGCCGGCCGCCCCAGGATCTCGATCGCCGCCCCGCGCCCGTCCCCGCCTTCGCCCCCTGCCTCACCCCCGCCCCCGCCCTCTTCCCCTCCCGCTCCCGCTCCCGGAACGGGGAAGTCGAAGCAGGCCGAGTAGGCGTCCTCGGCGCGCTGGTCGGGCGGCGGGTCGCCGTCGTCGCCGCAGGGGAGGAAGCGGCCCGCGTCCAGCCCGGTGTGCTGCGGCGAGTCCACGACGACCGGCACGCCCCGGAGGGCGTACGCGACGGGCGTGACGTGCGGCGACGGCCAGGCCGGGTCGGTGACCCAGCGACCCGCCGGCTCTTCGTCCACCGTGGCGGGCGGGTGCGACGCGCTGATCCACGAGCGCAGCAGCGGTTCGGCCATCACGTCGTTGTCCACGCCCTTGAGGTGGTGGTCCCACCAGCGCAGCGTCTCTTGAAGGAAGCCGATCGCCGGGCCGGGCGGCAGCCCGCGGTCCGGATAGTGGTGCGCCCAGGGCCCGATGATGCCGCGCACCCGGTCCTGGGGCAGGTACTCGACGAGCCGGAGGACGGTGTCGCGGTACGGGTCGTGCCGGCCGCCGACGGCGAGCACGGCGGCCCGGATCGCGGAGTGGTTCTCGCGGACGCCGCCGCGCCGCCAGTAGGCGTCGCGGGTCTGGTGGGCGAGCCAGGTGGGGAGGAAGGGCCGCAGGGCCGCCAGGCGTTCGAGCCACATCGCGCGCCACTTCTCGCCCGCGTACCGGGGGTCCGGCGGGCGGGCGGCGAAGGCGAGCAGCGTCGCGGCCCAGGCGGGCATGCCGGCGGCGAGGACGGAGCCGCCGAGGTAGTGCGTGCCGTCGTCGTAGCGGTCGTCGGTCGAGCAGACGGTGACGACCGCCTTCAGCGGCTCGGGCGCGAGGGCGGCGATCCGGAGCGCGTTGGAGCCGCCCCACCCGATGCCCAGCATGCCGACGTTTCCGTCGCACCAGGGCTGTGCGGCGAGCCATTCGACGACGGCGACACCGTCGGCGAGTTCGACGGCGTCGTACGCGTCGCCGGGCAGCCCCTCGCTGTTGCCGTGGCCGCGTACGTCGACGCGTACGGAGGTGTAGCCGTGGCCCGCGTACCAGGGATGGCGCTGCCAGTCCCGTGCCGCGGTCCGGTCGGTGAGGCGGTACGGCAGGTATTCGAGCAGTGCCGGTACGGGGGTGTCGGTGAGCGGTCGCCATACGCGCGCGTACAGCCCGGTCCCGTCCGGCAGCGGGATCCGGAGATCCTCGTGGCGGGTGTCGTAGGGGAAGTCGGTGCGGATCTTCGTCATCGGCGGGTCACCTCGGTACTCAGGACTCGGTACTCAGGGCTCGGGCTCGGGTCGACTGACGGTCGGGACAAAATACGTGCTCTTGGTCGTATCAGATGATCAGGAACATACCGTGGGTGACGGGCAAGACACCGCAATCCGAACAGTGTTCGTGCCGAGCGTGCGATGCCTGCGCTCTTCGCGACGCACGGCCGGCGGCATGGGGGCGGGGGTCGTCCGGTCTCCGGGTGGGCCGCTCCGTGGACGCGTACGTCAACACCGGTACCGCAGGAGAGTGGACGGATCTCGGCCGGGTCGCGGGTGGCTTGTCCGCGTGGACGGGGATCCGGTCCGCGCGTCCGGCCCCTGGTGCGGCTCCGCCCCCCTGTCCGCCCGACCCCCGCCGCGCCACCGTCTCGCCCTTGTCCCACCCCGGGCCGAGGGCCGGAAACGGAGGCCGTCGTACCGGCTCCGCCGGGTCCGCGCGGCGACCGTGCAGCAGTGAGAACAAAACGCTCATTTATTGGCAGATTATGTGATCAAAGACATGTAGGGCGACGGGCGGGTGCCCACAGTGATCGAAACATGACCGGATACGCTGGCTTGAGTGAATCGACCGACACATCGACAATCCGAGTGACCATCCGGGTGACGTGCGAGTGTCGGCGTCCGTACGGACAGCGCAGTAGCCAGGCTTCAGCAGACAGGAGATCCCCTCGTGACCGTCGTCGGGCCGTTCGGTCTTAGCGTGCGGGACCAGGCTCTCGAAGCCGATGTCCAGACCGGTCTGGCCGCCGTGGAGGCCGGCCTCCTGGAGGCCACCAAGAGCGAGGTGCCGTTCATCACCGAGGCCGCCCAGCACCTGGTGCTGGCGGGCGGCAAGCGGTTCCGTCCGCTCCTCGTGATGCTCGCGGCCCAGTTCGGCGACCCCTACGCCCCGGGCGTCGTGCCCTCGGCCGTCGTCGTCGAACTGACCCACCTCGCGACGCTCTACCACGACGACGTCATGGACGAGGCGGCCGTACGGCGCGGTGTCGACAGCGCCAACAGCCGCTGGGGCAACTCGCTGGCCGTCCTCACCGGCGACTTCCTCTTCGCCCGCGCCAGCCACACCCTCGCGGACCTCGGCCCCGAGGCCGTCCGGATCCAGGCCGAGGCGTTCGAGCGGCTCGTGACCGGCCAGATCCTGGAGACCGCCGGCCCGCAGGAGGGCCGCGACCCGGTCGCGCACTACCTCGACGTCCTCAGCGGCAAGACCGGTTCGCTCGTCGCCGTCTCCTGCCGCTTCGGCGCCATGATGGCCGGGGCCGACGAGTCCGCCGTCGAGATCCTCACCCAGTACGGGGAGCGGCTCGGCGTCGCCTTCCAGCTCGCCGACGACGTCCTCGACATCGCCTCCGACTCCCACGAGTCCGGCAAGACCCCGGGCACCGACCTCCGCGAGGGCGTGCCCACCCTGCCGGTGCTCTACCTGCGCGCCGCGGCCGCCGCCGAGCGGCGGCCCGAGGACCTCGACCTGCTCGCCCTCATCGACGGCGACCTGACCGACGACGCCCGGCACGCCGAGGCCCTCGCCCGGCTGCGGGTCCACCCGGCCCTGGAGCGGGCCCGGCAGGACACGCTGCGGTACGCCGAGGAGGCGCGCGCGATGCTGGCGCCGCTGCCCGAGGGGTACGCGAAGGCGGCCCTGGCGGAGATGTGCGACGCGGTGGTGCACCGCGCGGGCTGACCGTGCGAGGTGATCGCGCGCGGGGCGCCCGCGTGCGGGGCGCCTATGGGGGCGTCGCCTATGTGCGGGCGGGCCATGTGCGGACCGGCTGTGTGCGTACCGCCCACATGCGGACGGCCCATGTGCGGACCGACCATGTGTGAATCGGCCATGTGCGCACCGCCCACATGCGCACCGACCGTGTGCGAACCGGCCACGTGGCCGCGCGATGTGGACGGATCCGGTGCCACAAGTCTGTTCCTCCGCTTGCCGGTTCACCGGTTCCGTCGGTAGTCGAACGGCGGGGTGATCTCCGGGTGAGGTCATCCTGGAGAGGTATGCGGGGTTGCGCCCCGCGGCTGACGATTCCGCGTCCGTGCCCTGGTGGGATGGAGACATCGACCACGCAGGACACGGAGGTGGCGCACATCATGGCAGCGCAGCGCAAGGCGAGCCGTTACATCGTTCCCGTCGCGGTGGCCGGAGTGGCCGCGGCGACCATCGGTCTCGTCCCGGCACTCGCGGCGTCCGGCGACCCGAATCTGCCCGACGTCACGGCACAGCAGCTCATAGAGAAGATCGCGGCGTCGGACACGCAGACCCTGTCCGGCACCTTCACCATCAGCACGGACCTCGGCCTGCCGTCCGTCGCCGGGATGCTCCCGTCCGGCGCCCTGACCGGCGGTGGCGGCGGCGCCGCGGGCGCCGACCCGTCGGCGAAGCTGACCGAGCTGGTGTCCGGCTCGCACACGCTGCGCGTCGCGGCGGACGGCCCGGACCGGCAGCGTCTGACGGTGCTCGACGGCTCGGACGAGTACACCCTGGTCCACAACGGCGACGAGGTCTGGGCGTACGACAGCAAGTCCCACGAGGCCTTCCACCAGAAGGGCGCGGCGTTCGCCGAGGGCAAGGGCAAGGGCGAGGACAGCGACAAGGGCGAGGCTCATAAGAAGGAGCGCGCCCCCGAGGGCATGCCGACCGCCCCGAAGGAGTTGGCGGACCAGGTCCTGAAGGCCGCGGGCGACACCACCTCGATCGAGGTCGGCGGTACGGCGAAGGTGGCCGGCCGGGACGCGTACCAGCTGGTGATCAAGCCGAAGCAGAGCGGCTCGATGGTCGACTCGGTGAAGATCGCGGTGGACTCCTCGACCGGCACCCCGCTGAAGTTCACGCTGTCCTCGGTGGACGGCGGCAAGCCGGTCGTCGACGCGGGCTTCACGAAGGTGGACTTCGGCAAGCCGGAGGCGTCGGCCTTCGACTTCAAGGCCCCGAAGGGCGCCAAGGTGACGGAGGGCGCCGGGGAGAAGACGGACGGCTTCGGCCCGTTCGGCAAGGATGGCAAGGCCGGTAAGGACGGCAAGCACGAGCTGCCGGACGGCATGCACAAGGGCTTCGGCGGCCCGCTCGGCTCGCTCCTGGGCGTCCCCGGTCTGGACGGCAAGGGCGGGGAGGCCGGGAAGGACGGTCTGAACCACCCGGAGATCGTTGGCGAGGGCTGGACCACCATCGCGAAGCTCGACACCGGCGCCAAGGTGCCGGAGACCAAGGACGTACCGAAGGAGGTCCAGGGCTTCCTGGACGGCCTCGGCGACAAGGTCAGCGGCACGTTCGGGCACGGCACCGTCTTCAAGACGAAGATCGTCAACGTCCTCATGACCGACGACGGCCGGGTCTACGTCGGCGCGGTGACCCCGAAGAAGCTCGTGGACACCGCGAACGCCGGGAACGCCGCCAAGTAACACCCGGCGGCGTCAGGGAAGTTGGGGCCCGGGTGGGTCGGGTCCATGGTCACCGACCCACCCGGGAGTTCATGAGGTGCCGCGCGAAGCCGTCGGCGGAGGTGCCGGTGGACGAACCGGCGAATGCGCCGGCGAACGAACCGGCGGCGGACGAGCCCCCGGAGGTGAAGACGCCTCCGGGGGCGAAGTCTCTTACGGGAACGTCAGCTTGAAGTTGTTGATGTAGCCGCTGTCGCCCGTGTACATGTCCTGCACCCGCAGCGTCCAGGTGCCGTTGGCGGGAATGGCGGACGCGTTGATCGGGTACGAGGTCTGCACGTTGGCGGCCGAGTCGCTGATGTTCGCCGACTTCAGGGCGTAGACCGTCCCGTTGGGGGCGACGAGGTCGATCTTGAGGTCGCCGCGCCACGTGTGGACGATGTCCACGCCGACCTGGAGGTTGGCGGGCCCGTTGCCGGTCATGCCGGTGACGGTGACCGAGCTGGTCACCGCCGCGCCGCCGTCCGGGATCGACACGTCGGTGGAGTTCTCGAAGACCTTGCCGGTCGTCGGCGGGGTGCTGCTTGTGCCCGACAGGGTCCACACGGCGTACGCGATGGCGTCGGAGTGCCGGTCGAGACCGGTGTCGTTGATGTTCGCGAGCGTGTCGCAGGACGCGTGGTAGCAGCGGTCGAAGGCGAGACCCGACGTACCGCCCCACTTCTGCGCCTGCGCGGCGGTCTTGATGTAGTCGGCGCCCGAGAAGAGCCCGCCGACGGGGATGCCCGCGTTCTTGAACGGCGCGTGGTCCGAGCGGCCGTCGCCCTCGGTCTCGATCTCCGTGGGGACGCCGATGCCCGCGAAGTAGGTCTTGAAGGTCTGCTCGATGGTGGGGTCGTCGTCGTAGACGAAGTAGCCCGGGTTCGGCGAGCCGATCATGTCGAAGTTGAGATAGCCGCTGATCTTGGAACGGTCCGCCGTGGGCAGGTTGTTGAGGTAGTACTTCGAGCCGACCATGCCCAGCTCCTCGGCGCCCCACCAGGCGAACCGCAGGTGCTTCGTGGGCTGGTACTGCGTACGGGAGACGGTCAGCGCCGTTTCGAGGATCGCCGCCGAGCCGGACCCGTTGTCGTTGATCCCGGGGCCCGCGGTCACCGAGTCGAGGTGCGCGCCGGACATGACGACCTGGTTCGTGTCGCCGCCCGGCCAGTCGGCGATCAGGTTGTAGCCGGTGGCGCCGCTGGAGGTGAACTGCTGGAGCGTGGTGGTGAATCCGGCCGCGTCGAGCTTCGCCTTCACGAAGTCGACCGACGCCTTGTAGCCGGTACGGCCGTGCGCCCGGTTGCCGCCGTTGGCGGTGGCGATCGACTGGAGGTCGGTGAGGTGCTGCTTGACGTTCGCCACGGATATGTCGGGCGGGGTGACGGCGAGGGCGCCGGTGGCGCCGGCCGGCTGCGCGCCGGCGGGTGCGGCGGCGAAGGCGCCCACGGCGAGCGCGGACGCGGCGAGGACTGCGGAAAGTCTCGCGGAGATCTTCATGTGTGGGGGCTCCGGATTCCGAACTGGGGATGGGACGGAACGTGCGAGCGCCTCGCGACACGGGTGGTGCGCGAGGCGTTGTTGCTGTGCGGAGCTGTGCGATGTCGTACGGGTGCGCCGGGCCGCGGCTTGACGCGCGGTGCAGCGTGTGACGAATGTTCGACCCCGGTACAAGTGACCGTCAAGACGCAAATCCGGTCACGGGCGTTCGCTCAACGGACACCCCCTGTTCGGACACCCCCTGTTCGGACGCCCGGCGCCCCCTGGTCGGTCGGCCGCGTCCCCACGGCCCTGTCCGGTGGAGTGGTGCGCCCGGGAACGCGAGGAGGGCCGGGGTCGCCCCCGGCCCTCCTCGCGCTCACGTCACCCGTTGGACCAACTGGCACCCCCGCCGGAGAACGCTCCCGCCACGCCCGTGTCGTCCGACCAGACGAAGAAGTCGGTGTGGGACACGCCGTCGGGGGAGACGGACGACTGCGTGCCACCCATCCCCGTTCCGCTCTCGTTGGCGACGAACTGGCCGGTGCCCCACGAGGCGTCGAGGCCCCCGAGGTCGCCGTCGGCGGCGGCCGGGCCGCAGAGACCGATCAGGGCGGGGACGGCGAGGGCGAGGGCGGCGGCGGTGCGGGTGATCACGCGCATGCGGAAGATCCTTCCGGTGTCGAGGGCAGGGGTGAGGGTGAGGGAGGCGCGAGGCGCTTCCTCGCGTCCAGGAGACATGACCCCGACCGGGAGAGCCAGTCGATATGCCCCGAATGGCACCTATGCGTCCTCACGTGATGCCAGGTGCCGCTCTTCCCGCTCCTCGCACGCGTCACCGACCGCCTCGCGCACCCCGCCGTCCGGGTCCCCTGCCAGGGTGGCGAGCAGGGCGTCCACGCCGGGCGTCGACCAGCACGCCACCGCCTCGACGAGGGCCGTCCGTACGGTCGGGTCGGGGTGCCCGGTGAGCCGGGCCAGCCGCTCCAGGGGGCCGCGCCGCCGCATCCCGTACCACTGCAGGGTCGCGCACAGTGCCGCCGAGTCCCCGGCCCGCTCGGCTGCCTCGATCCGGCCGAGCAGAACGCGCGGCGCGGGCGGCGGCCCGTCGAACGGGTGGGGCCGGCGCTCCCGCAGCCGCCGCGACCCGTACTCGCCCCGGATCCGGCATCCCTGGCAGGTGCAAGGGGTGGTGCCGTGCGCGCCGGGCCAGTACCGCCACCCGTTCACCTGGCGTACGGCGCGGACGGCCCGCACCTCACCCCGTGTGACGGCCCGTGGCAGGAACACCTCCCACCCGCGCGGATCCTCCAGCCCGGCCACCTGCCCCACCGCGCCGGCCGCCGTCGTCTCCTCCGGATCCCGCGCGTTGTACCGCCCCACGGTTACCCGCTCCTCGTCGGGCAACTTCACGTGAACGGCGACGAGTTCGCCGGATCCGTGGAATCGCGACAGCTCGCGCAGCCACTGGTGGGTCAGCGTGTACGAGGGCAGGACGGGGAACAGGTAGACCCCTCGGGCTCGCCCGAGCCCCCTGCCCCGGCCCTCGCCGACGGCACGTATGCCGTTCCGGCGGACACGTGCCACGCGGTCGGCGGGGGTGAGGTGTACGAAGGTCGCCATGCGGCCGATGCTAGGCCGGGTCGGCCGGGCCCATGTCGTCCGCCCTGGCAGGGTGAGGCGCGGAGTGGCAGGAGATCCCCGCCGGGACGGTCAAGCCTCTTGATCTCAAGTCGAGTTGAGGTTTTACGGTCGTCGCATCCTGACGATCTCTGGAGGCATGACATGAGCGGGCAGCTCAAGGAGTACACGCACGAGGAGCTGGCCGGGCAGCCCATCGGGGCCTGGACCGCCGAGGTGGCGCGGCGGGTGATCGGGGCGATCCGGGAGCAGTTGGCGGTGGAGGAGCTGACGCAGCCGCACTGGTGGACGCTGAACCACGCCGCCGGCGGGCCGGGGAAGTGGACCCGGGCGACGCTGACCGCGCGGCTGGAGAAGTACGACGATCTCGGCATCGGCTTCGACGGGGTCTACGACGACCTCGTCGCGCGCGGCTGGCTCACGGAGGACGCCGCCACCGGGGCCATGGCGCTGACCGAGGCGGGGGAGGCCGGCCGGACCCGGGCCAGGGAACGGCTCGCGCCCGTGCTCCAGAAGACCCACGAGGGCGTGGACCCGGCCGACTTCGTGACGACCGTCAACGTGCTCCGCCGCATGGTCGCCAACCTCGGCGGCGACGGCAATCTGCCCGCGTGAGGTCCGGCGGGTCGTGCCGGCGGCGGCAGCCGCTCCACAGGGGGCGAGGCGGGTGCGAGGTGGGGCCGAGGCCGGGTACGGGGGTCCGGGCCTCGGCGGGCCCCGGCGGGCCGTGCCGGACGGCGTGGCGGCCACCGCACCGTGGACGACCGCGCCCCCGGTGGTGGCCGCGCCTGCCCCTGACGGCCCCGCCCTACCCGACCGTGGCGGCGGCGACCGCCGGCCCCTGGGCGACCAGGACGTCGGCCGCGTGGTGCCAGCCGAGGGCGGAGTAGAGGAGTTGCCCTTCCTCGCTGGCGACGAGAAGGCCGGTGCGGGCGCCCTGCGATACGGCGGTCTCCACGAGCGCGCTCATCATCGCGCGGCCCAGGCCGCGCCGCCGGTGTGCCGCGTCCGTCTCGATGCGGTCGGCGATCGCGTCGGTGCCGGAGACAGCGATCGTGCCGCGCGCGGCGACCGCTCCGGAGGGGTCGTACAGGGACACGACCGTGACCGGCCCCTCGGTGCGCACCTCGCGCTCGTACGGCGCCACGGGCGCGTGACGGGGGTGCGCGGTGAGGTCGGTCGCCATCAACCACTCGGAACGGAAGAGGAGTTCGAGCCCGGCGGCGTCCATGACGGCTTCCACGGCACCGGGCCGCCGGGTCGGCACATGCAGCCAGGTGGTCCGCCGCGCCGCGGCGACGGTCGCCGCCAGACGCTCGACGGACTCGGGCGCCTCGTCCGCCCGTAGCGCGAACACCGTGACGTCGCGGCCGGGTTGGCGGAACTCGGACCGCAGCCCGTCCCCGGCGGGTTCGACCGGTTCCGCCTCGGGCAGGGAGCGGGCCAGGGTCCAGCCGCGCGCCCAGCGTCGTACCAGCTCTGGTTCGAAGGTGAAGGTCATCCGGCGATCAGAGCACGGCCGCGACCGGCGGGCGAGCGAATAACCCACCTCGCGGGCGGACCCTCTCCCGTCCGAGGTCAGGCCCCGGCCGGCGCGTCCTCGATGTCCGAGATGAGCTTGGTGGAGAGGTCGCTCTGCACGGCGAGCCGGGTGTGTCCGGCGTCGGGGCCGGTGCCCCAGGTGAAGGTGACCGTCGTGAACAGGTGCCCGGCGCCGGAGTCGTGGTAGCGCACCTCCCAGTGCGTGGGCACGTCCTGGGCGCGCAGCACGCCGTCGGCGTGGTTGGCCTCTTCCCAGGCCGCCAGCCGCTGCTGGAGGTCCTCGGTGAGGTAGTGGGCGCGGAGCCGGTCGCTCAGGTCGTCGGTGCCGTCGTCGACGGCGTCGAGGTACGCGCCGTAGAAGTCGGCCACCCGGTCGACCGCCGAGTCCGGGCTGCCCTCTCGTACCGGTGCGCCCACCTGGGTGGCCGTGTCGATGTCCGTCATATGCCTCTCCTTGCTCTTGCTCTCGCCCTTGCTCTTGCCTTGCCCCGCCTTGGTGAAGCCGCCCCGGCCGGGGTCGTGGGGAACAACGAGCGCCCGCCCGTCCGCGTACCGGCGGCGGCGACCTCTCGCCACCGCGCCCGCTGCCGGACACCACTGCGCCGCCCGTCACCCCGGGCCCGGGGCGACAGGCGGCGCAGTGGTGCCGGAATCGGTGCCGACGGGTCAGCCGGCCACCTGGACCTTGTCGGCCTGCATGCCCTTCTGGCCCTGGACGGCCTCGAAGGTGACCGACTGGCCCTCCTTCAGGGACTTGAAGCCGTTGCCCTCGATCGCACGGAAATGGACGAACAGATCAGCCCCGTTCTCCGGGGTGATGAAGCCGTAGCCCTTCTCGTCGTTGAACCACTTCACGGTGCCGTTCTGGCGCTCCGCCATGTCTGCCGCTCCTGGATGGAATTCGTCGTCAAAGCGCCCCCCGCTCGACGCGAGGGGCGCCTGCCAGTTCTAAGCGCTATCGGGGAGAGACGGCGGCTGAACGAACGGCTTTCACTCGGTGGGGTGAACCAGAAGAGCGGGTGGAGTAGCCGGGACCACGACGGGTCAAGACTCAGGATGTACGGGACGGAACGACCCCTTTCCCCGCATACGTGTTGCATGGTTGCTGCTCTGCATGTGGTTTGCGGTGTGTTGGTTCGTAGCGGGGCGCGGGGTCGTCACCGTCGTCCGCCGATGTCGTCGATGCCGTCGATGTCATCGGCACGTGCGTTTCTCAGGGATGTGACACACACCGGGTGAGGGAAAGGAGGCGATACGACGTATCGCCCGGGGACCTTCTTGGCGGGACGGCCCGCCGGCCACCACTGGTCGGCGGGCCGTTCTGTTTCCCCGCCGGGCCCGCCCGCGCCCGCCCCGCCCCACCAGGGCCGCCGAACGAGTGATGATCACGAACCCGTGAAACAGCGTTGCCCCTGCCCGTCCCCGGGGACCTAGCGTCGTCCGGGTGACCGGAACCGCAATCGGATACCGACAGATCCTCGGCGTGCCGGGCATGGCGTCCCTGCTGGGCGTCTCCTTCCTCGCCCGCACCGCGATCACCGCCGACGCCATGGCGCTGACGATGTACGTCGTCCTCGGTCTGCGGCTGAGTTACGGGGCGGCCGGCGCCGTCGTGGCCTCGCTGACCGCCGGTCTCGCGCTCGGCGGACCGCTGCTCGGCCGGGTGATCGACCGCTGGGGGCTGCGCCCCGTGGTGCTGGTGACGGTCGCCGTACAGGCCGTGTTCTGGCTGGCCGTACCGGTCCTGCCGTACGGCGCGCTCCTCGCCGCCGCCTTCGTGGCGGGCGCGCTGATGGTGCCCGCGTCGTCGGTGACCCGGCAGGGGATCGCCGCGATGACGGCGGCCGGCCAGCGCCGGGCCGCGTTCGCGCTGGAGTCGGTGCAGGGCGAACTCTCGTACATGGTCGGTCCGGCCGTCGTGATCCTCTGCGCCGCGCAGACGTCCCCGGGGAAGGTGGTGTGGGGCGTGGGCGCGGCCATCGTCGTCGGCGGCCTCGGGATCGCGCTCCTCGACCCGCCCCTGCGCGCCGCGTCCGAGACGGCGGATCAGGGCCAGGGCCAGGGACAGGACCAGGGCCGGACCCAGCCCGGTTCCGGCGCGGCGGCGGAAGCGACGGAAGCTACGGCCCCTCGCGCCGGGAAGTCCACCGGCCCCGGCCCCGGCCCCGGCGCCGGTACGGA
The DNA here is from genome assembly GCF_040646255.1 of Streptomyces sp. NPDC046203. Taxonomy (NCBI): domain Bacteria; kingdom Bacillati; phylum Actinomycetota; class Actinomycetes; order Kitasatosporales; family Streptomycetaceae; genus Streptomyces; species Streptomyces sp. NPDC046203. The sequence goes on from NZ_JBEYZX010000006.1 coordinate 234,872, forward strand.
CACGGGCCGGCCCCGGCGGCGGGAGTGGCTCGGCACCGGCATGATCGCCGTCCTGACGATGGTGCTCGGTACGACGATGCTGCTCGGCGGCGTCGACCTCGCCATCGTCGCCACCCTCCAGGCGTCGGACCAGGTGGCGTGGGCGTCGGCGGTCGTGGCGGTGCTCGCCGTCGCCTCGGTCACCGGCGGGCTGCTGTACGGGGTGCGGGCCCGGCCGCTGCCGATATGGCTGCTGCTCGGTCTGCTCGGGCTCGTGACGGTTCCCGCCGGACTGGCGCGGGACTGGCCGTGGCTGTGCCTGGCCGTCGTCCCCACCGGCTTCCTCACCGCCCCGACGCTCTCCGCGCTCGCCGACGCGCTGGCCCGGCTGGCACCGCCCGGCGTACGGGGGGAGGCGATGGGCCTGCACTCCTCGGCGCAGAGCGTGGGCTTCGCGCTCGGCTCGGCGGTCATCGGGGTGGCGATCGACGCCTCGGCCCCGGCGGGCGGCTTCGCGGCGGCCGGGCTCGCCGGTCTCGGCGCCGCGCTGGGCGGCTGTCTGCTGGCCCGCCGCGCCCCGCTGCCCCGGCCCGGCACGCCGGAGACCGCGAAGGCCAAGCTGTAGCCGTAGCGGACATGGCTGTGCCCCGCTCCGACCTGGTGTCGGGAGCGGGGCACAGTGATCAGATCGGCAACGGCGCCTGGATTACGCGGACTTCGCCGCCTGCTTCCCCCGTCCGTGCGCGGAACCGTCGTGGCCGTAGCCGTCGGAGCCGTAGCCGTCGTGGCTACCACCGCCGTTGCTCACCTGGATCGTGGCGGTGGCGGTGTTACTGGTGACGGTGTCGCCCTGCGTGTCGGTCGCGGTGGCCTGAGCGGTGTTGGTGACGGGGCAGGTGCCGCCGTGGCCGCCGCCGTAACCACCGTCCCCGCG